>SLNP01000108.1 GCA_007132995.1 Bacteroidales bacterium
CAACCGAGGTCGGCGAAGCCGGGTGAGCTCGCGACCGGACGGGAGCAACAAAGTCAAGGCCTGCAGTGAGTTTGGGGATCGGTTTTATAGTGAAGCCGTCCGCGTCGGAACTCGCGTGCCTCGCACGCTCAAACAGCCGACGCTTTAACAGCTGCAATTTGTAACTGCCCGTAATATGCTTCACTATTTCAACCGCTCTTTTTCCCAAACTCACTGAGGGCCAAATTTAAGCGACTCGCTGATTACGCAGGACTGCTAGTGAGATAGATCTGTCTTACATGCTCACAGCACAGCCCGTAATAAGAGAACCTGCACATTATGCATGATAACCGCACAACCCGTGCTGGGGGTACGCGTGCATTTTTCCCGAAATATCTTAAAGCTTTTTTTAGTGCGAGCGACAGCGAGCACTTCTCTCCGCTCTACGCTTTACACTGCGAGCTGCGTCAGCAGCGAGCCCCATGCCCCATGCTCTATGCCTGCGAGCGCAGCGAGCACTTCTTTACGCTTTACGCTTTACGCTGCGAGCTGCTCCAGCAGCGAGTACCATGCCCCATGCCCTATGCTCTATGCGTGCGAGCGAAGTGAGCACTTCTCTACGCTCTACGCTCTACGCTGCGAGCTGCTCCAGCAGCAAGCCAATGCCCCATGCGTGCGAGCGTCAGCGAGCACAAAAAAAGCTACCTTTGTACTATAGCAGTAAAGAGAGATACAGGCTGTGAAACAGTATAGAAGTGGTGTGGTTGATATAGGGGGTGTGCCTCTGGGCGGCGACTATCCTGTCAGGCTGCAGTCGATGACCAACACCAGCACCGGCCATACCGCAGCTTCGGTGGCGCAGTGCATACGCATTGCTGAGGCGGGGGCTGACTATATAAGGCTATCGGCCCGCGACAGGGCTGAGGCTGAGAATCTGTCCAATATAAAGCGTGAACTGCGTCGCGCAGGCTTTAATACTCCTCTTATTGCCGACATCCATTTCAATCCATCAGTTGCCATTACCGCCGCCCGTATTGTTGAGAAGGTACGCATCAACCCCGGCAACTATGCCGACAAGCGGGCAACCTTTACTGGAATCGACATTGGAGAGGCAGAGTACCAGGGTGAGCTTGAGCGTATTCATCAGCGCCTTTTACCTCTGATCGAGGAGTGCCGCCGTTGTGGAACCGCAATCAGGGTGGGAGTGAACCATGGCAGCTTGAGTGACCGAATAATGGGGCGCTACGGTAATACCCCGATGGGCATGGTGGTATCGGCCATGGAGTTTATAAAGATATTCGCGGCCGAGAACTTCGACCGCCTGGTGATATCGATGAAATCATCGAACATAGTTGTGATGAATTCGGCAACCCGCATGCTTGCCTCACAGATGAGCGCTGCCGGCTACAACCCGCCTCTGCACCTCGGTGTTACAGAGGCTGGCGAAGGCGAGGATGGCCGTATCAGGTCGGCCATGGGAATAGGGTCTCTGCTTACAGATGGTATAGGTGATACCATAAGAGTGTCTCTGTCGGAACCTCCTGAAGCTGAGCTGCCTGTAGCGGGGTTGATAGTAGAACGGTCGCTGCTGCATCTCAGGGGTGATGGGGCGCCGCCGGGTGGGGCCTTTGTATCAGGGGGTAGAGGGAATGGTGTTCTGCACCTTAAGTATGAGTGTGATGACCATGATGAGCTTGCTGTGATTGCTTCTGTAGATGCTGCCCCCTGGCTGCTGGCGGGCTCGGCGGGTGATCTTACCATAAGTAACAGAGGATCTCTCTCTAAAGAGTTGCTCACCTCTGTAGAGTCAGGTATTCTGCAGGCTGCACGCATCAGGATGAGCCGTAACGACTATATATCGTGTCCTACCTGCGGACGCACTACATTTGACCTGCCGGAGGCAGTGGCCAGGGTTAAAAAGGCCACCGGCCACCTGACCGGACTGAAGATTGCGGTTATGGGATGTGTTGTAAACGGACCGGGTGAGATGGCCGACGCCGACTACGGATATGTCGGAACGGCATCAGGCACAGTGCATATATACCGCCGGCAGGAAATCGTTATGCGAGATGTCCCCGCCGCCGACGCCCATATCAGATTGGCAGAGCTTATTGAGAGCGATATGAAAATGCAGGGAAGAGTATAGGGTGCTTTTCCGCTATGGCGGAAGGGGGCTTTACCAGCCATTAGCTGTGACCTTTAGTGTAGCGGGAAGAAATTGATTATCTTATACAGGTGAAGCGGATTTATCAACAACTATAAAGACCATGATTATGAAACCATCCTCTATTGCCCTGATTATCCTGACCGTTCTGGTGCTCAATGCCTGTAAGAGCCGGTCGGTAGATTATTCTGAGATCGCCGAATTTGAAACTGTAAAGAAGATTGAGCTTGAGAAGCATAGTGTCGATCTGTTACTTGGACAGCCGCTGGAGATATTGATCATGAATGATATGGTCATAATTCTTGATGAACAGAACGATAGACTGTTCCATGCTTTATCGATCGACGACTTCAGTCATCTCGGCAGTTTCATCAGAAAAGGGAGAGGTCCGGGCGAGGAGGCTACGGTTCCTCAGTTAATTAAGACATACGGGGGAGACAAGATTCTTTATCATACCTATAGTGGTTTGAAGAGTGCAAAGATGATTAAGTCTGATGATGCGATTGATTTGGTTATTCATGAAACATATGATCTGCCCGACTCTTTGAATATGGGATTAGATTTCTTTATGATTGATGACCATATTTTTAACTCTATGAGTCATTTGCCTATTGCCAAGGACTACCTTGTTTTTAACAGAAAGACCGGAGAGGTTTCTGAATGGGGAGCACCATATCCGTTGTCGGACGATAATAGAGTTGAAAAGGGATGGGTATATGCTATTAGTGGAAAACTTACAACTGTTAATGAGAAGGAGAAGCTGATAGCATCTGTGTATATGTCGTTACCATTGTTAAGAATCTATTGTGTTGAGAATGAGAGACTGATTGCCGAACGACAAATGGCAGATTTCTCGAAAAATCTGGGAATCTTTTCGGTTGGCCAATCGCCGCCGGAGGGCAGCAGAATGGTTGGTTATTATGGGAACATCAAATCGACGGATGATTATATTTATTCTCTATATGCTGGTTTTGATTGTTGGGAGCTATACGAGGGGGGAGACGAATTTCAACTCTTTGATTGTGCAAAAGAGATCCATATCTGGAAATGGGATGGCACCCCGGTAATGAAACTTATATTCGACAGACCCGTTTTTGCATTTGATGTTACCCCTGATAACAAGAGGATTATCGCTACTTCTGTTGTTGATGTTGAAAATCTGTTTGTAGCAGAAACCCCTGGAATTAGTTATAATTCCCAGCCAGATCCGCAACCTCGCCTGTCCACAATTTATCGAGGAAATAGCGCCATGGCATTATCATTACCTTACCAACCTTTCGTGGCTGAGGATAAACCGCCTTTAGCAGAGTGCTTTTGCCCGTCTGGCGTGCACCCCAGAGAAAGGCACTTTCACCACTGATCTCCACGAATATCTGCTTCCTGGTGAACATGATAATTTAAAGGACTAACAGAATATATCTCTCTGATTTCCGCAACTCTTTCTAGTTTGTGTAGAGCACCGGTCACTGGCAAAAGACAAAAGATAAAAGGGGCAAAAGGGCTAAGGTGGAAAAGTGCAAAAGGGCTAAGGTGTTAAGGTGGAAAAGGGGTAAAGATAAAAGTCGCCTATTACAAATTACTAGTCACTAATCACCAATTACGGTGCGAGCGTCAACGGTGCTCCCGCTGGTCGCGATCTCGCCCCGTCGCTACGCGCCTTGTGGCGGTTGCTCCCGCTGGTCGCGAGCTCCGGACCTCGGTTCACCGCGGCGTAGCCGCGCGTCACGCGGGCGAAGCCTGCCCTACTCTTCTGTTTCGGGGACGAACCTGAAGTCGAGCTGCTTTTTGATAAGGTCGGCCTTGACTACCTCTATTGAGATGCGGTCACCAAGCCTGAACTCGCGGCCGTAACCTTTCCCCTTGAGACAGTAGTTCTCTTCGTCATACTCGTAGTAGTCTTCGTCTATCTCTCTGATATGGATCATTCCCTCGCACTGGTTCTCAATTATCTCTACATAGATGCCCCATTCGGTTACACCAGATATTACCCCCTCGAAAACCTCACCCACCTTGTCGCTCATAAACTCTACCTGTTTGAACTTAATGGAGGCTCTCTCGGCATCTACGGCAAGGCGCTCCCTTTTCGATGAGTGCTGGCAGAGTGACTCATACTCCTCTTTGTCGGCCGATGACTTGCCGTCAAGATAGAGGGTGAGCAGGCGGTGCGCCATCATGTCGGGATATCTCCTGATGGGTGATGTGAAGTGGCTGTACTGTTTGAACCCAAGGCCATAGTGGCCTATGTTGTCGGTTGAGTAGATGGCTTTGGCCATGGAGCGAAGAGCGAGGGTCTCTATTATATTCTGCTCTCTCTTGCCTGCAACCTCACGCAATACCTCGTTGATGGCTTTGGGCAGGGGAGAGTCGCCTTCTCGTTTCAACTTGTAGCCAAATCTCTTTATGAAGGTGCTGAAGGAGTCTATCTTTTCAGGGTCGGGACGGTCGTGGATACGATAAACGAAGGTCTTGCCCTTGTGTGCCTTCTCAATGAATGCTGCTACATGCCTGTTGGCAAGAAGCATGAACTCTTCAACAAGCTGATTGGCGGTTCCATGCTGCCGGAAGTATACTCCAAGGGGTTTGCCCTTCTCATCGAGATCGAACTCTACCTCGAGGCGCTCGAAGGCGAAGGCTCCCGCATCCATTCTCCTCTTACGCATAGCAACAGCCATATTGTGAAGGATCTGCAACTGGTGGGCCATATCGCCTTCGCCGCTGTCAATAACCTCCTG
Source organism: Bacteroidales bacterium (assembly GCA_007132995.1). Lineage (GTDB taxonomy): Bacteria > Bacteroidota > Bacteroidia > Bacteroidales > VadinHA17 > SLNP01. Next base: position 4,876 of record SLNP01000108.1, read on the forward strand.
GGCTTCGCTGTAGCTGAAACGCCCGTCGGAGTTTATAACGGTGCGTCCGAACCACTCATTAACCACACTGTTTTTGTCGTCAATTTCAAATATGGCTGAGTAACATAGCTTGTCTTCGCGGGGGTTGAGTGAGCAGGCGTTGTTGGATAGCTTCTCCGGAAGCATCGGCACTACCCTGTCAACAAGGTAAACGGAGGTGGCGCGCCAAACGGCCTCTTTATCTACCAGGGTGCCGGGCTTTACAAAGTGGGTTACATCTGCTATGTGGATGCCTACCTCATAGTTGCCGTTGTCAAGGCTACGCAGCGACAGGGCGTCATCGAAATCTTTTGCATCTGCCGGATCTATGGTGAAGGTGGGAACCTCTCGCATATCACGCCGCCGCTTTATCTCCTCTGCGGTTATTTCAACCGGTATGGAGTCTGCATCTCTCTCTACCTCGGGCGTGAAATTGTACGGCAAACCATACTCTTCCAGTATGGAGTGTATCTCGGCTTCGTTTTCACCGGGGTAACCGAGTATTCTTACTATTTCGGCTTCGGGGTTGTGCGAACCGGGGTTCCATCCGGTTATTTTGGCTACTGCCTTCTGCCCCTGTTTGGCGCCTTTGAGTTTTCCGGGGGGTAAAAAGAGGTCAAATGGCATGTGCTTGCTGTCGGCGATGAGGAAACCGAAGTCGGTTGCCAACTCAACGGTTCCGACAAATGTGTCGCGCGCACGCTCAAGGATCTCTATGACCTCGCCTTCTGGCCGGGCACCCTTTCGGCGTGCGAAGAGCCGCACCTTTACTTTGTCGCCGTGCAGGGCGGTGCGCAGATATTTTGTGCCTATGAAAATATCTCTGCTGTTGTCGTCACCGACAAGAAAACCGTGACCCGACCGTGTCATATCTATTGTGCCGATCAGCACTCCGCGGGCGCCGCTCTTACCGTTGCCGGCATACATGTAGCGACCTCTCCCGATAAGTTTTACAGCCCCTTTGTTGGCCATATCGTTCAGTACGGTGGCGACCTTCAGCTTGGCTTCCGGTTTGCGGAATTTGAGCTGGGCTGCTATCTGTTTGTAGTTGAAATGTTTATCTCTTTCTGATTTCAGGAAGGCTGTTATGTCGTTTTCAATACGCTTTTCGCTGAGGTCTTTCTCTGACCTCCTCTTTTTTTTGCTCATTTGTATGGTGTTAGTTATAGTGTGTCTGCGAATTTAATAAAAATTTACTTTGCTTATATTGCTGTTATGGTGAGATGGATGCAGGTGTGATCTGTTTTATCGGCTGCTGCCTGTTGAGTAGCCTGTTATAAGATGATGGTCAGGTCTGGGGGTTGCTGTTTTGAAGGGTGAACATCTTGTGGTAAAGAGATTTTTTCTGCATCAGCTCGCTGTGTGTTCCCATCTCTGCTATCTCGCCCTTGTCAAGTACAACTATCTTGTCGGCTGCTACCACATTGGGGAAGCGGTGGCTTATAAGCAGGCAGGTGCTGTCGCCCCTTATGGCGGAGAAGCTGCTGAATATCTCATGCTCGGTGAAGGCGTCGAGGGCACTCACAGGCTCATCAAGTATAAGGAGCGGTGCCTGCCTGAATACCGCCCTTGCAAGGGCGATCTTCTGCCATTCGCCCCAGCTGAGGTCACGGCTATCTTCAAAGAGCCGGCCTATTTGGGTGTCGTACCCCCGGGGCAGTGAGCTTAAAAGGCCGTGAACCCCGGCCTTGCAGGCGGCATCGGGAATACGGGTTGCGGGCTCGGGCATATCTATCTTACCCATTCTGATGTTGTCGCCGGCACTCATATTGTAGAGCATGAAGTCCTGAAAGACCACCGAGAGCAATTTGCGATATGCTACCGGATCGGTGTGCACAATATTCTGGCCGTCGAGATATACACCTCCCTGCTGAGGGTCGTAGAGGCGGCAGAGAAGTTTTACAAGTGTTGATTTGCCTGAGCCGTTAGGCCCCACAAGCGCTACAAGTTCGCCTTTGCCTATTTTGAAGTTGATGTTTTTCAGCGCCGGCCGCCCGGTGCCGGGGTAGCTGAAGGTGAGATCGCGTACCTCGATCGATTCGAGGGGGGGCTTGGGTGTTATGACAGGATGTACCGGCACCACTCTCTCTTTAAGCTCCAGGAACCTGAAGAGGTCTGCTATAAAGAGGTTGTCTTCATACAGGCCTGCTACGGCAGACAATATTTCGCGTATGTAAACCAGTACCTGGCGGAAGGCTATAAGATACATGGCCATGTCGCCGGGTGTTATTCTGGCAGCTGTTACCTCGCGGGTAAGATAGTAGAGGGCTGCGAAGAGGGCACCGGCCTTAAGTAGTCCGGAGATGATTTCAAGAAGTGCTCTTTTGCGCAGTATTTCAGTCTCTTTCTGCTTTCTTCCGGCAAAACTTCTGGTGAAGAGCTGGCGGAAGAACTTACCCAGACCGAAGAGTCTGAGTTCGCGGGCGGGCCTGTCTCCTGTAAGCAGCCAGCTGAAGTATTCTGATTTGCGGGCTTCAGGGGTCTGGTCGCTCTTCCATTTGTATATTATGTTGGCGAAACGGAGCTTGAGCCATACGCCTGGCAGATTGATAAGTATTACCAGTAGTATAAGCGATGGATGAAGGGTGGCAAGTACGGCGGTCATCAATATTATGCTTACCGACCCGCGCATTAGGGTTATAAGATTGTTTATTATGCTGTTGGGGCGGTATGGCGCCTCTCTTGACGCCCTTGCCAGATAGTCGTAATAGTCGGGGTTCTCAAAATGGTTAAGGTCGAGTTCCATCGATTTGCGGTGAAGCATGTCGTGAACATCGGTCTCAAAATGGGCTGCATGCTTGCTACGGACAAATATGAGAAGCTCTCCGGCTACCTCGTCGGCGAAGAAGATAACCACCACGGCCAGCACCGGCCATATAAGAAGTGCAGGTTCGACTACGGTGCCGGTCATTACCAGCTCTGTTACCATGTCGGTAAGAACCTTTACCAGATATATGAGTGCCAGTGGCAAAAAGCTCCTTATAAGGGTAAGGGCACTGCCCGTGGTTGCCCACAGCGGCGAACTGCGCCAGAGCAGCCTTAGTGACTTCCTGATAAAGAGGGGTTTCTTCTTCTTATTCTCCATTTGGTTTTAATCAGCCTGCAAGTTAAGAAAAGATAGGCAATATTGACAGCCCTGCTCGCTAACGCTCGCACGCATGGAGCATAGGGCATAGGGCATGGAGCATGGGGAGCGGGCTGACGCCCGATGGCTCACTTTGCTCGCCATAGTGCTCACTGCGTTCGCACACATGGAGCATGGAGCATAGGGCATAGACTCGGTTGCTTACATTCGGTCGCGAGCTCACCCGGCTTCGCCGGCCAATGGCGCGGGCTTGTGGGTAGAGGATTTTCATGAAATTAATCCAGTTGTTTTTTGGCAATAAGCCACTTCCAGGCTGGGATTATCCTTATGTTTTCGTTGACCGGAGTCTCTGTCTCTTCGGTTTCACAAACCAGGAGGAGGCCGTTTTTTAGCTTGTGGTATTGCATGGCTTCTTTAAGACCAAGTATTTCACGATCCCAATTCTCCCTGTTCAGGGACCAGGTAACTTGTATGGCCTCAGTTATCTTATGCCCCTCCTTTACAAGGAAATCACACTCGTTTTTTCCGGAATGGTAGTACACCTCTTTCCCCCTGCGGAGCAACTCAATAAATACTATATTCTCCAAAATACGCCCTCTGTTTTCAGAAAAAGTAAAACCCAACCGGTTTGATATTGCCTGATCGGCCGAATAAACTTTTTTTGGATTCATGATTTGTTTCCTGACAGAAAAGTCGAATTTTTTCAGGAAAAAGAAGAGGTATGATTGCTCATAGTAATGGAGGTAATCTTTTATCGAGCTGCTGCTTTTTACCCCCGAAATTTTCTGCAGGGTTGAATAGGAGAACAACTTGCCGGCATTTGAAGCAAAGTAAAGGCCAATCTGTTTTATTTCATTCACCTGGCTTAACCTGTACCTTGAGATAATATCACGGTACAAGATATCCTGGAAATAACTGTTAATCAGCTCCAGATCGTTTTCCTTAACCACGAGGGGGAATCCGCCTGTTTCAATGTATTGGTTGAAATCTTTAGTTAGCAGGGCTTTGTCTTTTGATGTTAGTTTTACAAGGTCATAGTTTTTGTCATGAAATAGCAGAAACTCCGAAAAAGAAAAAGGGAAAAGCTCCAATACTTTGTTTCGACCCGTAAGGCTGGTAGATATCTCTGAGCTTAACAGTTGGGCATTTGAGCCGGTTACGAATACCTTGGTGCCCTTTTCGTACATGCGGTTCACAAACTTCTCCCAGTTTTCGATGTTTTGAATCTCATCGAAGAATAATACCGGTTCTGCTCCGAATATCTCAAGATGTAAATTGTAAATCCTGTCTAGTACTGAAACATCAGATATGATTCGTTCGTCGTCGAAATTGAAATAACACCATGCAGCCTCATCCAGCTCCATTTTCTCCTTTATCAGATACAAGAGCGAAGATTTGCCACAACGCCTGATACCAGAGATGATAACGACCTGTCCGGTTTTTATATAGCTCTCCAGTTCGACATCCCTATCGATCAGCTCTTTAGGCTGGTTAAAAACAGCCCTTTGATCTAATAAAATCTCCTTTAATTTTCCTTTCTCCATCCTGCCGCACTGTTCTCTTGTGAAGAACAAATATAATGCAAATTGTTTGTTTTAAAAGAACGCTCATGTCAACTTAATTATTTTTAACAGCTTAAATAGTTGTGCTAGCGGTTCCTGGTTTGAGCGATCAGTGCTCGCTGACGCTCGCAGGTAATTGGTGATTAGTGACTGGTCATTAGTGCCGTCGGCTGTCGCCACCGGTCGGTAATCGGTTGTACGCAACTATCTTAGTGATGGTTATTCGGTTATACGGTTATTTGATTAGGGTTTAGGGTGCTCACTGCGTTCGCACGCATAGGGCATAGAGCATAGGGCATGGGGCATGGGCTCGCTGCTGGCGCAGCTCACAGCGTAAAGCGTAAAGCGTAGAGAAGTGCTCGCTAACGCTCGCACGCATAGAGCATAGGGCATAGGGCATGGGCTCGCTAACGCTCGCTGGTAATTGGTGATTGGTGACTGGTCATTAGTGCCGTCGGCTGTCGCCTCCGGCCGGTAATCGGTTGTACGCAACTATCTTGGTGACGGTTATTCGGTTATACGGTTATTTGATTAAAGTTTAGGGTGCTCACTGCGTTCGCACGCATAGGGCATAGGGCATGGGGCATGGGCTCGCTACGCTCGCGCTAAAAAAAAGCTTTAAGATATTTCGGGGAAAAATGTGCGCTTACCCCCAGTATGGGTTGGTTGTGTAGAGATCATGAATATCGGGTCGCTGCTCACAACACGGGTTGTATTGTGATCATATAAGATAGCCCTGTCTCATTAGCATTCCTGTGTAATTAGCGAATCGATTAAAAGGCCGGCGTAGGCGAAGTCCGGGAAAAAGAGATGGCTATGAGTAAAGCAAATTACGA
>SLNP01000115.1 GCA_007132995.1 Bacteroidales bacterium
AACTATTATTGCTGTTCTCTGCCTTGTATTACACGATTGCGACAAAATATATCTGCTAGCAATACGGCAGGCGACTATTTTCAAATGTATTTCTTTTGAACTTTTTAAATACGAGTGTAAATCTAGAATATAAAAATTAATAATACAAGTTTTTTTTATACTCCTATTTTTTTTTTAAACATGCCGCGCATTGGTTATAGCGCTGTGCATCAAGCGCTAATGCGCGCGTTGTGGTGAAAAATATTTTTTGTGATGATGTAAATTGTGTGGGTAAATGTAGGTTTTGTCGATGATGCCCTGTCGAACTAAATGATCGGTCAGGATTGTAGGTGAGTGGCTGAGGCTTTTGATGGTAGGGCAGGATTACTCGTACACCTCGCTCACGCTCGGTATACTCATCCTGCCTAAATACGGCAGGATTACTCGTCGCTTTGCTCCTCGTGATCCTGGTGGTGGGGTGATTCAAAAACAAAAAACCCGGCGTTTGCTTTGCAATCCGCCGGTTTCCTTTTCCTCTCCTTACAAAAGCTGAGGCTTTTGACGGTTCGGAAAATGAAAATACGACACTGGTGTGCCGTATTTTTTTATTTGTCGATAGGACAGGATTACTCGTCGCTTTGCTCCTCATCCTGCCGCCCAAAATATGGCAGGATTACTCGTACACCTCGCTCACGCTCGGTATACTCATCCTGCCTAAATACGGCAGGATTACTCGTCGCTTTGCTCCTCGTGATCCTGGTGGTGGGGTGATTCAAAAAAGAAAAAAACAGAGGCCATTCGCTTCGCTCATGTTGCCTCTTTTTTCTCTCCTTCAACTCCTTGAAAACAAGTTTTCAGGAGTTTTCGGTTCGAAAAAAAGGCACCGCGGTGCGGTGCCTCTGTATTTTTTCTTTTTTGTCGGGGTGGCAGGATTCGAACCTGCGACCCCCTGCTCCCAAAGCAGGTGCGCTAACCGGACTGCGCTACACCCCGATACTTTGATTCTCGTACTGAGAAAAAAGTGGTGCAAAATTAGAACTACTTTTATTATTAACAAACTCTTTTCGCTATTTTTACCCTGCAAACAGAAAGATGTGTGCAATGCAGCGTAACCACTGGCTTGTCTGAATATGCTGACCGGTGGTGTAACCTAAATGGGGTGAGTATGGAGACAGGTGGGCGGTTTATAGAAATCCTGATAGAGATATGGAATAAGGAGCTTTTCAGTATTGATGAAAGTGTTTTCAAGGTGAGAACATTAATTATTCTTTTTGTCTCACTTTTTCTTCTCACTTTCCTTACTTCCAGGTTGAGGAGGTTGTTGATTAATAGGGTTTTCCCAAGATATAACCTGGAAAAGGGTGTGGCTGTTTCTATCGCAACCATTACAAGATACATAATCGTTACAGTTGGCTTTATCGTTATTCTGCAGGCTTCCGGTATTGACCTCTCTGCCCTCGGAATACTGCTGGGGGCTCTTGGTATCGGTATTGGTTTCGGTCTTCAGAATATTACAAATAACTTCATTAGCGGTATAATAATTCTCTTCGAACGGCCTATAAAGGTCGGAGACAGGGTTGAGGTGGGTGGTATTACGGGTAATGTGACCAATATATCTGCAAGGTCAACTACCCTGCTTACAAATGACAATATCTCTGTGGTGGTTCCCAACTCTGACTTTATTAACTCTACTGTTATTAACTGGAGCCTGCTTGATCGTAATGTTCGATTTAACTTCCCTGTCGGTGTCTCTTACAAGGAGGATCCCGAAAGGGTGAAGGCGCTTCTGCTGGAGGTTGCTCATGATAACCCGGGTGTGCTTAGGGTTCCAAAGCCCGATGTACTTATTGATGGTTTTGGTGACAGTAGTATTGACCTTAACCTGAGGGTGTGGACATCGAGGTTCTCGGACAGACCCAGGGTGCTGAGAAGCCAGCTTTACTACGCCATATTCAGGAAGTTCAGGGAAAACGGGGTGGAGATACCTTTCCCGCAAAGGGATATGCACCTGAGAAGCGGCTTCGAAAAGATCGGTGCCGGAGATGGTGATGAGGCAGGGAATGGTCCTGAATAATAGCTCTGCCTGTTTCTGAACTGTGAGAGAACTTTTTGTAGGCTCTGCCTGTTTCTTCTTTGAGAAAGAAACCAATTCTGAAGCAGATGAAAACAGCACTATTGTTATTTGCGGTTACCATGACACTATCTCAGCCTGTGGCTATAGCAGAGTCGGGGTTCTATGATTTCAAGGTGGAGGCTATAGATGGCTCTCTATTTGACTTCAACAGCTTGAGGGGTAAGAGGGTGATGATTGTCAATACCGCCTCGCGGTGCGGCCTTACCCCGCAGTATGAGGCTCTGGAAAAGCTCTACAGGGAGTATGGTGCATCGGGAAATTTTGTGATAATAGGATTTCCGGCTAATAATTTTGCCAACCAGGAACCGGGTACCAATGAGGAGATATTGGAGTTCTGCACCAGTAACTACGGCGTGACCTTTCCAATGATGAGCAAAATATCGGTGCGCGGAGATGATATGCACCCGCTGTACCGATGGCTTACCAAAAAGGAGAAGAACGGTGTGGAGGACTCTCGCGTTACATGGAACTTTCAGAAATATCTGATCGATGAGAACGGAGAACTGGCCGATGTGGTTCCTCCAAGGGTGAGACCCGACTCGGAGAGGATAGTGGACTGGATAACCGGAAAATAACCGCTACCGATAGTCTATGGCTGCAGGAGGTATTCCGCTTTGCTGCAGGAGGGATCAATATCGCTCCAGGTATGGGCGGTTAAGGTGAAGGCGGCAAGGGAGGCCGGGGCCATATAACCCCAGAGCCCTTTAGAGAAGTGGGATACCAGACTTGTGAGTGAGGGGTTGTGACCAACTATTATGATGTTGTCATGCCCTATGGCTGACTCTTCCAGAACAAGGTGGAGCTGGTTAAGGCTCAGGTGGCTGTAGATAACTTCCTTTATAACTACCGATTCATGACCCGAGCCGGTGACTCCTGCCATAATAAGCGCTGTTTCAATTGCCCTGAAGGCGTGGCTGGTGATGATGCAGGGCGCAACAATCTCCCTTCGGGCTATCTCTGCTGCGATGTCTGCAACATCGCCTTTGCCTCTGGTGGTAAGGGAGCGCAGATGGTCGGGGAAGTCGCCGGCTGAAGGCTCAGCCTCACCATGACGCATTAAAAGGAGTCTCTTCATATTATTAAATTTATTGGCTCAACTCTTTGTTTAAAGACCGGGAGACAGTCTCGACCGGTAGCGCTGTAATGATAATGTATGCTGTCGGGCCTGACAATGTAGTAAAAAAGGGGTTATGGGGAAAAAAAAGAGCATGATGCTATATAACATCAGTGACTATTATTTGCTGAAATAGTGGGGGTGAGCGTCAGTGATCAACCTTATTTGAATAATGAATGATCTGCTTATGGCGTTTGTTGTATTGAACTTAATGAGTTATTCTTATTTTTGTCTCTTCATTAAAAACAGAGTAACCTTATAATTGTTCTATTATGCAGCAGATAAACGATTTCCTGATCGCTCTTGATGGTTACATAGGTGGCCACGAGTGGTTCATTGTTCTCCTTATTGGAGTGGGTGCCTTCTTTACGCTATACCTGGGCTTTCCCCAGATACGCTATTTCCGGCACTCTATACGGGTTCTGACTGGTAAATATTCTGACAAGAAAGAGATTGGCGATACATCTCACTTTCAGGCCCTCTCTACTGTTCTTTCCGGAACTGTGGGTACCGGCAATATCGCCGGGGTAGCACTGGCCATTCATCTGGGAGGTCCGGCCGCACTATTCTGGATGATGGTTACAGCAGCCGTGGGTATGAGTACCAAATTTGTCGAGGTGGCAATATCGCATAAATACCGTGATATACTGCCGGACGGATCAATTGCAGGTGGTCCCATGTACTTTATGAGGAAAAGGCTCAATATAAAGACATCGAGCGGAAAGCTTATCAAAACAGGTGTCTTTATGGGTGGATTCTTCGCGATAGCAACTGTACTCTCTACCTTTGGTACCGGCAGTCTTCCCCAGATCAATGCCATATCGGGCTCGATGGAGACCACCTTTAATATCAACCCGGTTGTAACCGGAGCGGTGCTGGCGGTAATTCTTGGAATGGTAATTATCGGAGGTATAAAAAGGATAGCGAAGGTGACCTCTATACTGGTGCCATTTATGGCGGCTGTATACATATTCGGGGCTCTGGTTGTGATATTCTCAAATGTGGGTAATATAATTCCGTCGTTTATCTCAATATTCCATACCGCATTTACGGGCTCTGCAGCGGCCGGCGGATTCCTCGGAGCCAGCCTCGCCTTTGCCATAAACAGGGGTGTGGCCCGCGGTCTGTTCTCTAACGAGGCAGGTCAGGGTTCGGCTCCGATAGGTCTGGCTTCGGCCAAGACGAAGCAGCCGGTGGCGGCAGGTATGGTGGGTATTCTTGCCCCCTTTATTGATACAATATGTATCTGTACACTGACCGGCCTGGTGCTTCTCTCTACAGGGGCATGGAAAGAGAAGCATGAAACCATATTCCAGGTTACCGATATGGAGTTTGTGCAGGGCATGTATGACGAGGCCAATGAGGCTGACAACAAGGCTCTGGCAAGGCATGTAAGAGGCTATGAAAGTATACCCTTCTACACGGAGCCTTTGAATATAGAGAATGGCTTTCTTGTAAATGATGATGTGACACTTATACACTCCCGTTCGGTTGCCGAGGAATTCTTCTTCACGGTCGATGGCGAACCCTTTACCGGTGAGCTTCTGCTGGACAGAAGCGGTAAGATACAGAGAACAAGTGGTGTTACCGTGGCGGGACGCTCTCTGCTGCATAGCGCCCCCCTTACCACGGTGGCATTCGGTATGGGTGCACTGGGACGCTCAGGTAGTTATATAGTCTCTATCGGGCTGCTGATGTTTGCCTTCTCAACGGCAATAGCATGGTCGTACTATGGAGACAGGGCTATAACATATCTGGTAGGTCAGAAGTATGTTATATACTACAGACTGCTCTATACGGTGGCCTTCTTCTTCGCAGCATTTACCGATACCACCATTATATGGTCTCTGTCATACATCACTATTGCGCTTATGACTGTGCCCAACCTGATAGGTGTATTCCTGCTGCGCAAGGAGGTTAAGGTGAGTATGCGTGAATACTGGGATGACTTCCGCAAGGAGTGGCCGAATGAAAAGATAAGCAAAGTTGTTACAAAAAGATACAACCTGGATTAGAAATATTTCGTAGCTTTATGGTGCACCAAAAAGTTATCTGAAATGAAAAGGGTATTCACTTTACTTATCATGATGGTTGTCGCGGCAGGTCTTGCGGCATCTGCGGGCACAGGCCCGGAGCCCAAGAATCCTATTGGCAACTGGCGGGTGGTGGCTCCTCTCGACCTGCAGGGTTTTGAAGTTAGTCGCCTTACCATAAGGATGGAGGAGGAAAAGCTCAGGGGTGAGATCAACTTTATGACTGTTGGCTACCGTGTATCAGCCAGCACAATAACCTTTGAAGAGGAGGTGCTGAGACTCACTTTCTGGGTTGAATCGGAGAGCGTAACCGTACGGCTCACCTTTGTTGAAGATGATAATAACCGTCTTAGAGGTGTGGCTATGTCACCAATGGGTGAGATTCCGATTACCGCTACCAGAATTATTGAGGATATTGACGGAATCTGATTTTTCGATCTCTGTGCGGAAAGATATACCGGCCTGATACCTGCCTGCCCTATTTGGCGGGCAGGTTCGGTCGTATTGTATGACATGAACCTTACCAACAGGTTTCTTATTGATTATTGAATGATATAATAGCCGGACTATGGTCAGAACCAAAGCGATGCTGCTCATAATAGTTGTGATGCAGGCTGCAGGGGCGGTTCAGCTGCTGTCGCAGTTTCCCGCACACCACCAGTACACACTGCTGGACGACAACAAGATAGATATGCTTATAGGGGAGGCTTCGGGAGAGAGAGCCTTCAAACATATTGTGGAGATGGCCGGATATCCTATGCTTCGCCCTATTGAAGATTTCGAGGGCGACCTTATGGAGACCCGGTATGTTATGAGGCGGCTGAAGGAGTATGGGTTTGATAATGCCGTTATTGACAGGTTTGGCACCACCCGGTCATGGCAGGGGGTATCTGCCTCGCTCTGGGAGGTGTCGCCGGGAATGAGGAAGATAGCCGATCTGCCTGAGTCGCCCCTTATGCTTGCATCGGGAAGCGCAGATATCGATGCCGAGGGGGAGCTTGTATGGATAGATCTCTATAGCAGCGGGTCGGGGTATGAGGATGTTGACCTTGAGGGTAAAATTGTTCTTACCGGCGAGAGACCGGGCAGGATTCTTCCACTGGTACTTGAAAGAGGAGCCCTGGCGGTTATAACATACTTCTCTCCCAGGCCCCTGCAAAACAGTCTGATGATACCTGCCACATCGACCGGCGTACGGGGTGAACTGGCTTCCCGTGCCACCGCTTTCTTTGTCTCTCCGCGGGAGGGTGAGGCGCTGGCCAGAAGGGTCGCCTCAGGAGAGAGGGTGGTTATAAGAGCGCATGCCGAAGCTACTGTTGTAGACGCAGAACTCCAGGTTATAAGCTGCCTGATAGAGGGCACCGACCCGCAGGCCGAAGAGGTTATCATAACTGCCCATCTGTTTGAAGGATATGTCAAAACCGGCGGTAACGACAATATAAGCGGCTCTGCCGCAATACTGGAGACGGCAAGGGTGCTTAAAAAACTGATCGATAATGGCGAACTCGAAAGACCCGCCCGAACAATTCGTTTTCTGTGGGTACCGGAATTTACCGGAACAATACCGTGGGTTGCTGAGAATAGTGAACTGATGCGCCGCACACTATGCAATATTAATCTTGATATGGTAGGGCTTGCGCTGGCGGAGCACAGAAGCTTCTTTGTTCTTCACCGGACATCTTACGGTAATGCACACTATGTGGGTGATGTGCTAGAGAGTTTCTACAGGTATACAGGGGAGACCAATAAGGTTAACTCTGTGCCGGCAGGTTCGCGTTTCTTCAGATATATTACAGCCCCGACCGGAACCGATGACCCTTTCTACTACCAGATAGAGAGTGCCTCAGGGGGGTCTGACCATGTAGTCTTTAATGACCTGGGGGTTATGGTACCCGGGGTTCTGCTTATCACCTGGCCCGACCCCTTCTATCATACATCGGAAGATATTGCCGATAAGTGTGACCCTACCCAGTTGAAAAGAACCGTCTTTATCACGGCCGCAGGAGCATACACCATTGCCTCGGCCGACATCTCAGGGGCAATGGCCGTAGCTGCCGAAACCGCCTCAAACTCGCTGCGGAGGATGGGTATAGCCCACTCTTCGGCAAGTGAGATGATAGCTAAGGCCAATGGCGATAACCTTGATGCTGTTACCGCAAGGGCTATCAGCAACATAAGGGGGAGTGCCAAAGGTGAAGCGCTGATTATTGAGTCTATAAATGAGCTGGCGCCAGACAGCCCTGAACTGAAGAGGCTGCTCGACTCTTATGTAAACTATATCAAAAGGGTAGGGGATGATCAGGTAACTGCTCTTGCCGATCTTTCCGGCGCGGTCGCCGCCCTTCATGATCTTCCTGCTCCTGCGGTAAGGCCATCGAGAGAGGAGAGGAGGGCCGCAAGGATTACTCCCGGGTTTTTGGCTCCTACTGTAAATGAGGGTTACAGGGCTATGCAGTCACTAAGATCATCGCTGCCTGCCGAACTGAGGGAGATGGTTGGTGGCGCCGGAGTGGCAGACCTGCATGAGGCTCTGAAGCTTGCCGATGGCAATAATTCACTGCTCGACATAAAGCAGATGCTTGATGCACAGAACCGGAGAGAGACATCACTAAGCGCACTTACAATGACTTTTGAGGCTTTGCGTCAGGGCGGTGTGGTGAACTGGTAGCTACAGGCGACCTCTGCCTTTACCGTAATATATCATGATCTGAAATTACACCTTTTATTCCCTTACCGGAATATATCATGATCTGAAATTGTACACTTTTGCCAGCCATGGCTCTATTGCCTCTTTACCTATTGCGAGGGTATTGTTACGGTGAAAACCGAGCCTTTACCGGGCTCACTCTCCAGTTCAATGGTGCCTCCCAGAAGGGTTATATACCTCTTGCAGATCGAGAGGCCGAGCCCTGTTCCCTCATAGTTACGGGAATCTCCTTCACTTGCCTGCCGGAACTCTTCAAAGATAATGGAGTGATCTTTGGGGTCTATACCTATTCCGGTGTCGCAAACCTGTATTGTGGTATTGTGCGATGTGTCACCATTACCGGATACTACGACCTCAATACCACCTTCAGAGGTGAACTTTAGGGCGTTGTTTATAAGGTTTTCAACGATATTGGATATTATAGATGGGTCTGTCATAATCTTATCCGGTACATTGTTGCACCGGAGTTCGAGCCGCAGGCCCTTTCTTTCGGCCTCTCCAGTGAAGATTTGAACCGATTCGGAGACCAGGTCGCAGAGGTTTACCTCTTTTATGTCAGGATCTCCCGCTCCGGCCTCTATTCTGCTAATATCAAGTATATTGTTCAGGGTCTGCATTAGCCTGTGTGCGCTCTTGTTTATAAAGGAGCTCATGCTCTTTATCTCCTCCTCTCTCCTCTCCTCGAGAATGAGCTCTGAGAAGCCGAGTATGCCATTCATCGGGGTTCTCAGCTCGTGGCTCATATTGGCCAGGAATCTCGATTTGAGACGATTCATCTCTTCGGCACTCTCTTTGGCCTTTGTGAGCTGCTCTATAAGCTCTTTCTCTTCAGTTACATCTGATATAAACCCCTCGAGAGCCTCTGCCTTGCCACTGCTGTTGTAGACAGCCACCCCCTTCTCGCTAACCCATCTGATATCTCCCTCTTTTGTTCTGATGGGGTATGAGAGATTGAATGTCTCTCTCTCTCTAATGGCTTCCATTGTTGTTTGCCAGACAAAGTCACGATACTCCGGAACTATTATGTCTGAAAAGGTAACCACTCTGCTCTCTGTGATCTCATAGTCGCGATAACCGGTAATGGCATAGCAACCCTCGCTGATAAACTCCATGTTCCACGCCCTCTCTACAGAGCATCTGTATGCGATACCCGGCAGATGGGCTATGAGGGTGGTGAGTCGCCGCTCGGTCTCTGCCCTCATAGACTCTACCTTCTCAACCTCTGTGACATCGCGGAAGAAGATTGTCACCTGTCCAACCCCCGTCCTGATGGCACTTACCTCAAAGATACCGTTGAGACTGCCATGGCTGTAGTGAACATGCTTGTTGTGATACTCCATTCCGGTCTCTATAACCTTCTTGTAGGCCCCGGGTATATCTGTGTCTGCCAGAGGTGGAAAGGCCTCCTCTATCGTTTTCCCTGTAACCGACTCCTCTTCTATGCCCAGTATATTGCAGCCTGCCCTGTTTATTCCGATCATCACCAGCGAGCCCTGCTCTGTTATCTCATAGGTGATAGTTCCAAGAGGTGCCGCATTTATGATCTCCCGCATCATCTTCTCTCGCTCTGCAAGTGCTCTCTCCGCCTCTCGCTCTTCTGTCTGGTCGCGGAATACAAGCACCACCCCCTCAATAGCCCCTTCGCTATCAAATACAGGGGAGCCGCTGTCGGCTATGGGCCTCTCGCTACCATCGCGAGATACAAGCAGTGTATGGTTGGCAAGCCCTACAATAACTCCCTCGCTTATCACCTTCTTTACCGGATTTGCAACAGAGATGCGGGTGTGCTCGTTTATGATGCGGAATACCGTCTCTAACCTCTTCCCTCTCGCCTCACTCTCACGCCAACCCGTAAGCTCTTCGGCAATATGGTTCATCTCTCTTATAAACCCTCCTCTGTCGGTTGTGATAACGCCATCTCCTATACTGTAAAGGATGGTCTTGAACCTGCTTCCGGCAATGGCAACCTCTCTCTCATGCCTGAAAGCCTTCCTGAGTGCCCTTTTGGTCTTCGATTTATAGCTGTAGCCGATAGCAAGGATAATGACCAGAATTATGGAGGTGAAGGCGATAAACTCTGCCCTCTTGTCTCTGAAGTAGGCGAGCATCATCGCCTCTCTGCCTATGGCCGATACAATACTCCATCGTGACCCCTCAATGCCCTTAATATGGGCAATAACCTCAATACCTATGTCATTACTGCCCCTGAAGGGACCTTCAAGCCCCGATGCGGCCAACCTCTCGAGCGATACCACTCCGGTGTCTCCGGAGGGGTAGATGGTTTCTCTGGCGAACCCTCCGGCGGGGGTCTCTCTGATGGTGCTGTAGGTGCCGTCACCATTATCCCTTACAATGTAGCTCTCAATACCATCTGCCTCCTCATGCCGGAAGTTGAGTATAGGGTATAGCTTCTCGGTTGGGTCTATTCTCAATATTATGGTGGCAATCATATCTCCTGTAACATCTGTAATGGGCCCCGCAAAATCGAGGTGTATCTCATCGCACTGACGGCAGTAGTAGAAGTCGCTGAAGAGAGGCTCTCCTGTTACAGCCACGCTGTCTATCAGGGCCACAGTGGCGGGGTCAAGATGGGAGAGATCTTCATTCATGCTCCTTAGCACCCTGCCATCTGGCGTGGCTACCATAATGTCACTGTAGTCGTAGGCGTGGGTGGCAAGTTCAAGAAGATCGATCCCGCTCCCTGTTGGCTCATCACCCCCCTGAGTATGTAAAAGGACTAATGCTTCGTCTGCTACCGCCGCACTGGTACTCAATACAGTTATGTCTGACACTCTTTCGGTGCGCCAGTTTTCGATAAGCCACCCCTTATACTCTGAAGTGGTGGCCAGTGAGTGCGCCTGCTGCCCGGAGTAGCCTGTCCATGAGGCGCGGAAATAGAAAACTCCGGACAGGATAGCTATAGCCAGCACTATCGCTGCCAGAACTATCTGACCTATCTGTGACCTTAAACCGAAAGCGGTAATGCTGTCTGATTCCCCCATACAGTAAACTCCCTTTTTGTTCCCAGATATACAGGCCTTTTAACCCCGATGTGCAAAATATAAAAAATGCTGCCTTCTGCAAAATTAAGCAAGTTTTTTCTATCTGCCCTGCATCTCTCTGCACCAACTGAATGCGTTGCGGAAGGTTGCCATCCATGGTGTTATTTCGTCACCTCTCCTTTCATGCGGGTAGTAGGCGCACTGCCAGGGCATGAATGACCTCTCAAGGTGGGGCATTATGGCCAGATGCCGGCCGTCTGAAGAGCAGAGGGCTGCGGCATCGAATGGCGATCCGTTGGGGTTTGCAGGATAGTGCGACCTGCTGTATTTTACGGGAATTGAGTAGTCGCCCTCGCTCAGGGGAAGATGGAAGCGTCCCTCTCCGTGAGCAACCCAGATGCCAAGCTCCATACCTTCAAGCCCCCTGAGCATTACAGCGGTTGACTCCTCTATCTTTACTCCCAGGAATGATGATTCAAATTTCCCTGACATGTTGTGCTTAAGAAGGGGCCGCTCGCTATGCTCAGGATAGATAAGCCCGAGCTCGGCCATAAGCTGACATCCGTTACAGACCCCAAGCGAGAGGGTGTCACCGCGGTCATAGAAGCGGTCAAGGGCCAGCCTGGCCTTTTCATTGTAACGGAACGCACCGGCCCACCCTTTTGCCGAGCCCAGCACATCGGAGTTGGAAAACCCTCCGACGAATACTATCATCGAGATATCTTCGAGGTCTTCCCGACCGGATATCAGATCGGTCATGTGCACATCTTTCACATCAAACCCGGCCAGCCAGAGGGCATAGGCCATCTCTCTGTCGCCGTTAACACCCTTTTCACGAATAATTGCGGCTCTGACCCCCGAAGCGGTCCGCCTCTCTCTCTCTATCCCGTGATGGGCGGCTGTGCCATTAAACTCACCAAGCGAGTAGCTGATGGCTCCCTCTCCCGCCTTCCGGTATCGCTCCAGGGCAAGATATTCACCACTCTGCCTGATATCGAAAAGGTACGATGTCTTCATCCATCTGGTGCGGCAATCATCTATGTCAAACTCGTATCTCTTCTCTCCGTTGGTGACAAAGAGCTTTCTCTCTTTTACAGGATGACCGGCATGCAGAAAGGAGACGCCCCTCTCAAGCAGAAATTCGACCGCGGCATCTTCATCTTCCACCTGTATTACCACCCCGGGATTCTGGCTGAAGAGAAGGGTAGCACAATCTTCAACTCCCATGGGGGTAAGGTTGAGGGCCATTCCGCCATCGCGGTTGGCAAAGCATAACTCAAGAAGGGTGGTTATAAGACCACCGGCCGAAATGTCGTGTCCGGCCACCACCATGCCCCGCCTTATCATCTCCTGTATGGTCGCAAAGCAGAGCGCAAAACGCCCCGGGTCTGACACAACAGGAACCTCGCTACCGGGTGTGCCGGCAAGCTGTGAAAAGGAGCTCCCCCCTGTTACAGGAGGCATAAAGCTCATATCGACTATAAAGATGGGTTTGGAACGGTCGTTTACCATGACCGGCTCGATAATTCCTCTTACATTGTCAACCTCTGCGGCGGCAGAGATAATGACGGTTCCCGGCGAGAGCACACTCTCCTTACCATACTTCTGGGTCATGGAGAGGCTGTCTTTACCTGTGGGTATGTTGATGCCAAGGGCTGTGGCAAAACCTGCCGCGGCCTTTACGGCGCTATAGAGCCTTGCGTCTTCACCGCTGTTTTTACATGGCCACATCCAGTTGGCCGACAGCGAAACCCCTTTAAGACCGTACTTTAAGGGTGCCCATACAATATTGGTAAGTGCCTCTGCTATAGAGAGTACCGAGCCGGCTTCGGGATCAACAAGCCCTGCGCCGGGAGCGTGACCTATCGCTGTGGCAATACCGCTTGTGCCCCTGTAGTCGAGTGCTATAACCCCGGTATTGTTAAGGGGTAGCTGAAGCTCTCCGACACACTGCTGACCGGCTACCCTGCCGGTTACCGAACGGTCTACCTTGTTTGTGAGCCAGTCTTTGCATGCCACCTCTTCAAGCTGCAGAAGGTGTGACAGATAGCCGGATATATCCGTACTGTTTCCCGGAAGGGGAGGGGGAGTATCTGAACGGCTGCTATCTCTGATAACGGTCTTGGGCGGATCACCGAAAAGATACCTCAACTCAAGATCTACCGGTTTCTCTCCGCTCTTTTCACTCTTGAGCGTAAACCTCCTGTCGCCTGTTACCTTGCCCACTGCATAGATGGGGGCTCTCTCTCTGGCGGCTACATCTCTCAGTATCCGGTACCTCTCTTCAGATATTACCAGCCCCATCCTCTCTTGCGACTCATTGCCTATTATCTCTTTTGCCGACAGGGTGTTGTCGCCTACGGGAAGCTTGTCTATATCTATTATACCACCTGAATCTTCAACCAGCTCAGATAGGCTGTTAAGATGACCTCCGGCACCATGATCATGAATTGATGTGATTGGGTTGTCATCGCTCTCGGCCATGGCACGGAGCGCGTTGTAAACCCTCTTCTGCATCTCGGGATTGGCCCTCTGAACCGCATTAAGCTCTATTGAGCTGTCAAAATCGCCGGTTCCTACAGATGATACCGAGCTTCCTCCCATTCCTATACGGTAGTTGTCACCACCCATAACAACTATCATGTCGCCCGGAAGGGGAGGGGCCTTCTCGCTATCACTCTTTTTTCCATGCCCAATTCCTCCGGCCAGCATTATTACCTTGTCGTATGCATACCTTTTTTCGCCGCCGAAAAATTCGTAGGTGAGTACCGAGCCACATATCAGGGGCTGCCCAAACTTGTTGCCGTAGTCGCTGGCTCCGTTCGATGCCTTTATAAGGATCTCTTCAGGTGTCTGGTAGAGCCACTCTCTGGGCTCTGTGTGCCGCTCCCACATTCTTCCCTCTTCCATCCTTGTGTAGGCGGTCATGTAAACGGCTGTTCCCGCAACAGGGAAGGTGCCCCTTCCTCCTGCCATACGGTCTCTTATCTCTCCGCCGGTTCCGGTGGCAGCGCCGTTGAATGGTTCAACGGTGGTAGGGAAGTTATGGGTCTCTGCCTTAAGGGTTATAACGCTCTCATAATCGCGAACAGAGAAGAAGTCCGGCCTGTCCTGGCGCAGGGGGGCGAAAAGTTCGGCTACCGGTCCCTGCATAAGGGCACAGTTGTCTCTGTATGCCGATACCACTCTGTTGTTGTTGGCTCTGGTGGTCGACTTTATCATATCAAAGAGAGACTCTTTCATCTCCCTGCCGTCAATGATAAACTTGCCATTGAATATTTTATGACGGCAATGCTCTGAATTGACCTGTGAAAAGCCAAAGACCTCACTATCGGTAAGCTCCCTGCCCAAGGTTTTAGACAGATTGTCAAGATAGGCTATCTCATCTGAACTCAGGGCAAGACCCTCTTTCTCATTGTAGTGGGCTATATCGGTTATGTTGATTACCGGCTCTGCCCGGCGATCTGCGGAGAAGAGGTCCTGGCCGGGGTCTATGTAGAGATGCTCCAGCATCCTGTCAAGGTCATCCCCCACTGCCGGCTTGATAAGCTCTATTCTGGAGATACCTTCAACGCCCATGTTAAGGGCTATCTCAACGGCATTGGTGCTCCATGGGGTAATCATCTCTTTACGGGGGCCGGTGTATGACCCCTCTATCTGTTGCGATCGGACCGGCGATGCATCTCCGAAAAGCCATACCAGCTTTTCTATATCACTTTCTGAAAGCTTCCCGGTAGTCTCAACCGCTATCAGCTCCTTCTGCCTGGTGGTGAAAAAGGTTATCATTAAGGGTTGTTTGTTAATTGTTTTGAAAACCGCTTTTTCTCATAAATGGTTCAATGGATGGTTCCCGACCCATGAAGAGCCTGTATAGCTCTGCAGGTTTTTCTGTTCCACCCCTCTCCAGTATCTTCTCCCGGAAGGCTTTTGCCGTTTGCAGGTCGAAAACACCCCTGCGACGGAAGAGCTCCCACACATCTGCCTCAAGAACCTCCGCCCATTTGTATCCGTAATATCCTGCAGCATATCCTCCTGCGAAAAGATGGCTGAAGGCGACACTCATATTGGTGCCCTCAACCGGCGGGAAGAGTTCTGTCGCCATCATGCTGTTTCTCTCGAAGGTCGATATGGAGACCGGAATCTCCTCTTTTATGGTGTGCCACGCCATGTCGAGCAGGGCAAAGCTGAGCTGCCTGAGGCATGCATAACCGGCATTGAAGATGGCTACCTGCCTTAAAAGCTCCGGGATATGGTCGGGTATTCTTTCGCCTGTTACATTGTGCACGGCCCATGATCTGAGCCATTCCGGCTCATAGGCGTAGTTCTCCATCAGCTGGCTGGGAAGCTCAACAAAATCTCTCTCAACATTGGTTCCGGCGAGCGAGTCGTAGGTGCATTGCGATAGCATGGCATGAAGGGCGTGCCCAAATTCGTGGAGAAAGGTTTTAAGGTCGTTGTGTGTAAGCAGCGACTCTCCCTTGCTGTCAGGAGCCGGAAAGTTCATGACAAGAGAGACTACAGGTCTTATATCTTCACCATCGATTACCGACTGGTTACGGTAGGTGGTCATCCATGCACCCCCGCTCTTGCCCTGCCTGGGGAAATAGTCCAGCATAAGCAGGGCCTGGTCTCTTCCATTCTCCGTTACCCGGAAGCACTTTACCGATGGGTGGTACATTGTAATGTCGTTGCACGGGGTGAATGTTAAACCGAAAAGCCTTGAAGCCAGACCAAGTATAGCCTCTTCTGCCGCCTCAAGCCTGAAGTAGGGCCTGAGCGCCTCATCATCTATGTTGTAAAGGCTCTTCTTGAGGCTCTCTGAGTAGTATGCCCAGTCCCACCTCATAATATCGCCGCTGTGGCCCCTGGTGGAGGCGAAAGATGTCACCTTCCCGAAGTCTCTCATTGCGGCAGGCATCGATACACCCAGGAGTTGTCGGAGGAACCCTGTAACCCTCTCTGAAGAGCCGGCCATGCGATCTTCAAGAATGAATGAGGAATAATCTTCGTAACCGAGCAGATTTGCCAGCTCTAACCTGAGTGATACTATGCGGCAGACAACCTCCCGGTTATCTCTTTCATTCTCTCTGAAGGCTCTTGTCGAGTATAGCCTGTAGAGCTTTTCCCTGAGATCTCTACGCCCCGAATATTGCATGAAGGGTATATAGGAGGGGGCGTGCAGGGTGATAACCCAGCCATCCAGACCTCTTGCCTGAGCCTCTGTAGCGGCACTATCTCTGACAGATTGGGGTAGCCCTTCCAGGTCGGTGAGAGAGGTTATGTGCAGGTAGAGCTCGTTGGTCTCTGCAAGCAGGTTCTCTTCAAACTTTAATGTGAGGGACGACAGCTCGTTACTGATTGCCCGGTACCGCTCCCTTTTCTCATCAGCCAGACCCGCCCCTCCTTTAATGAAGGCCCTGTAGCTCTTCTCAAGAAGCATCTTCTGTTCGGGCGGGTATATGGTGTACTCCCTTCCCTTGTAAACATGCTCTATCTTACTGAAAAGCTGCCTGTTGAGCGTTATGTCGTTGGAGTACTCCGTCACCAGCGCGGCACACTCCATGGCGGCCGCCTGAATATCGGGATCGGTCTCGGCGCTGTTAAGGTTGAAGAGTAGTGATGTGATCCGGTTAAGCAGTTCGCCCGACCTCTCGAGCGCCTCTACACTGTTTCTGAAGGTGGGCGGCTCACTGTTTTTAACTATCGAATCAATCTCCTTCCGCGCTCTCCTTATGGCCTCTTTTATGGCAGGAGTGAAATGTTCTGCTCTGGCCTTTTTAAACGGAGGAACACCAAAGGGCGACTCCCAGCCTGACAACAGCGGATTATTATCGATATCACAGTTACCCCGGGTAGCCATTAATTCACCAATTTTATTATCCCTGCAAGAGAGTCACAAATCCCACTCAGCGCTGCCCTGAGGCGCGTAGCAGTGGGAGGGCGTCAGAAGGGCAGAGGGTCGTTATCCTGATCTGGCGGGGGAATCATCTCTTCACCCGGAAAGGGTCCCGATTCCGGTGGAATGTTGCCCCCTCCCGAGAGCTTCTCAATGCGCCATGCATCGAGATTGGTGAAGTAGCTCACCCTGCCCTCTTTCTCCCATCTGTTACCCTTGATATTAAAGAGGACCCTTACCTCTTCATGGAGGTAAGAGTCATCTATAATATCACATCTGTCCTGTATAAGCTGGAATTTGATGTATTCGACAAAACTGTTGTCTCCCGATACCTCCCTGCTCTCTACGATAAACTCCCTTTTACGGAATTTTTCACTCACCTGAACGGGAGGCGAAATCTCAATCACCTTGCCGGAAATCTCAAATGCCATAACTCTGTGTTAATCTTCTCTTACAACGATTGTCTCTATTTTGTCACCCTGACGGATAGAGTCTATAATTTCTACCCCTTCGGTGACCCTGCCGAAACAGGTGTGGTTGCGGTCAAGGTGTCTGGTGTTCTCCCTGCCATGGCAGATGAAGAACTGTGACCCTCCTGTATCCCTTCCCGCATGTGCCATGGAGAGAACTCCCTTGTCATGATGCTGCAGCTCTCCGTCCAGTTCGCACTCAATGGTGTACCCCGGCCCACCGGTTCCGATACGGCTGTCGCCCGGGTTTTTGGAGTAGGGGCATCCGCCCTGTATCACAAAACCTGGTATGACGCGGTGGAAAGTGAGATCGTCGTAAAAGCCTTCACCCGCCAGTTTGACGAAATTGGCTACGGTTCCGGGTGCGTCATTCTCGTAAAGAGAGGCAACCATATTGCCTCTCGATGTCTTTATTTCTACTTTCATGCTCTTTCAGCTTCCTGGTATTAACTGAGAGTTAGTCCAGTATATCGAGGAGTTCTATCTCAAATATCAGGGTGCTGAAAGGGTCAATAGGACCTGCCTGCTGCGTTCCGTAACCCAGGTTATAGGGCAGATAAACCTTGAACTTAGAGCCTACCGGCATAAGCTGTACAACCTCTGTCCATCCGGGAATAACTCCTGAAAGAGGGAATTCTGCGGGCTCGCCCCTGTCATATGATGAGTCAAACTGCTCTCCTGAGAGGAACTCTCCCTTGTAGTGTACCCTTACAACAGACTCTCTTGATGGACGGGGTCCGTCACCCTCTCTGAGAATCTCATACTGAAGTCCCGATTCGGTGGTTATTACACCATCTCTCTGCTTGTTTTCCTCGAGGAACCGCTCGCCCTCTTCCCTGACATGTGAATACTGCTCCATCATCGCACCTTCATCGAGTGCCTGGATGTACTCCATCATGTAAGTCTGGGCTTCCATATGGTCCATGAAACTGCTTCCGTCTCTTGCCTCTATCATTCCCTTTGCCATAGCGACCGGGTCAATGTTGATGCCTTCCTCCTGATCGAGGCTGTGAAAGTTGTGCACACCAAAGGCATAGCTGAGGCTA
Source organism: Bacteroidales bacterium (assembly GCA_007132995.1). Lineage (GTDB taxonomy): Bacteria > Bacteroidota > Bacteroidia > Bacteroidales > VadinHA17 > SLNP01. Next base: position 18,382 of record SLNP01000115.1, read on the forward strand.
TCATCGCCGGTTTGAAGCTTCTTCGATGTAATGGCACTGTCTGAGCCGCATGATATCATGGCTATGGCTGCGACAACCGTTACAATAGAAATAGTAGTTCTGATCATAATAATATTTGGGTTTAAAATTTGCGCTAAGATAATACAATGAGTTCAGAGAATAAACTCTTATGGTGCTTTTCTTGCCCTGAGCATCTCCCTCTTGCCTGCCCCGCCGGGCAGTCGCTCTACTTCAAGCCCCAGCGATGAGAGGTTACGCCTTACCACCCCCTTGGCCGAGTAGGTGACAAAAATGGCATTGCTTTTCATTATGATTGCAATTTTATGCAAAATATCCGGCTGCCAAATCTCAGGCTGCTTAGACGGGGCAAAGGCGTCGAAGTAGATAATATCACTATGATATCTTAAAGGTATCTCTCTTATGTCGCCCCTTAGCTTAATGATTCTGAACCAGGGTGTAATAGCGCACTCCTCCTCCCAGGGTGCGGTGTGGATACTCCTGAAAAGGGATGCTGAATCTCCCTTTAGTAGGGTGGGGTAGTTTAGGGCGAGTGCCGTTTCAGGTGCAAGTGGATATCTCTCTATTGTTACATAGAGGGTCTCCCTCTTATCTCTGTCACTTCTTATAGCTGTGAGAAGTGCATTGAGTCCTGTCCCGAACCCCACCTCGGTTATGGTTACCGGATATGCTGAAGAGTGGCTGTACCCCGCATCAATAAAGACATGCATAGACTCTTCGATGGCACCGCCGGTTGAGTGGTAAGTTTCCTCCATAGAGGGAAGGTAAAGGGTGTGCGAACCGTCACCTGTAACAATAGCCTCATACCTCTCTCTCTCTTCACTATCCATTTCTGTCAGATGCCGGGTTTTATGATCTGCGACCTCTTTTTACTCTTACTCCGATTACAAGAACATCGTCTATCTGTTCGTAGTCACCCTTCCAGGTGTCAAATCTGTCTGACACTATCTTCAGTTGCTCATCCATCGGTTTTAGTGAGACAGACTCAAGAAGCTTCTGGAATGGTTTGTACATGAACTTCTTTCCCATATCACCGCCAAACTGATCGGCATATCCGTCAGAGAAGAGATAGAGAACATCTCCATCCTCTACCTCTATTACATGATTGGTAAAGGGTGTCATGGATGTAACATGTATGCCTATAGGCATCCTGTCGCCCCTGTATCGCTCTATTGAACCCCGCCTTGCAAGGTAGAGGGGGTTGTTGGCCCCGGCAAACTCTATGGTTCCACCATCATCATTCAATACTACTATCGACATATCTATTCCATCCCGTGCCTCTCCGGTAACCCCCCTTTGCCGCAGGGCCCTTATTATCTCATCTCTGAGCATGTCGAGTATCTCTGATGCAGTGCTGAACTCCTTGGTTATGAGTATCTCGTTGAGGAAGGCATTGCCGAGCATGCTCATAAAGGCACCCGGAACACCATGGCCGGTGCAGTCGGCAGCTGCTATGTAAACTTTTCTCTCTTTCCTGAACCCCCAGTAGAAGTCGCCACTTACAATATCTTTGGGTCGGAACAGTATCATATTGTCAATACCCCAACTGTCAAGGAAGTCGATGGGAGGCAATACCGCCTTCTGTATTCTGGAGGCATACATAATTGAGTCGGTAATAGCCATATTCTTCAGCTCGATTATCTCTTTCTGCCGCGACACTTCGCTGTTTTTGACCTCCAGGTCCTTGTTTATCTGTTCTATCTTACTCTTGCTCTCTGCCAACTTTCTGTTTTTTCGTCTTATGGCGATCAGGCTGTATAGCGCCATTGCGGCTGCCAGTACCATCAGAAAGGCTATCAGAAGAGTGACCTGTCTGGCTCTCTTTTCGCCCTCCGCTATAAGGCGCTCCCTTTCAGCCACAGCGAGTGCCTCTTCGCTCTCTACCCGAGCTTTGGCAGCCTCCAGCTCTGCCTCTGTTAAATCTGCTCTGGCCCTGTAGCTTTCGCTCTCTGCCAGAGCCCTCTCCCTGTCTGCTATTGCCCTTTCGCCCTCTGCCCTTGTCCTGTCAGCTTCAGCTCTTTCCCGTTCTCTCTCTGCCTCGGTGCTTCTCAGTTCGGCCTCCAGAGCCTCCCGTTCCCTCCTTTCCTGTATCCGCCTGCTCTCCTCCAGTTCCCTTTGCGCCCTTAAGTCCTGCTCCCGGGCCTCCTCACGGGATATCTCTACCAATATCTCCTGCTCGCGTCGGCTGTACCACTCTTCACGCTGCTCTCTGCTCCTCTCTTCCTCCCTAAGCGCACTTTCAAGAGAGTCTCTCAGAGATACATACTCCTGTTGGTAGTACAGGGCGCTATCATAGTCAAAACCCCTTTCAAGGACCACCGAGTATTGCCGATAGCATTGGGCCAGTATGTTGTAACTCTCAGCCTGAGTTGCCGATTCAATGCAGAGACGGCAGTACTCTGAGGCGTTGTGCAGGTCGCCCCTCTGGTTGTATATGGTTGCCAGCAACATCTCTATCCTGGCTTTCTCTCCAATATCACTTATATTATCTGCGTGTGATGATGCTGCATCAAAGGCCTGCAGCATCTCTCTCTCCATCCCCTTATTCTGGTAGTTGACCCCCATATTGCTGTATATGGTTGCCATAATCCCGCCGCCCCCGGGAGAGTCTGAGGCATGCTGCAGCGCCTTTTTGTAAAACCGGGTAGCCTCCTCATATTCGCCGATTCTCGAAAAGATCACTCCTGCCTTATTGCACAACATTGCGAGTGTGTCACTGTCGGTTACAGCCGATGCCTCAATGTTGCTCTTCAACAGTTCGAGGGCCTCATTATACCTCTCAAGTGCTGAGAGCAGTGCTGCCATTCTGCTATTTGCGGCCGCCGCTGAGCGGACATCCCCTGACTCTCTGTATATTGAGTCGGCCCTTGAGTACCACCCAACCGCCTTTTCACTGTTGCCCGCCCGTGAGTGCAACTCTGCGGTGGTGCGGGCGGCTTCAGCCATCCTGCCCGCATCGGTACCCCTGTGTAGAAGATATATAGGTTCGTAGTGGGCGGCAGCGATGCCGTAAGCCTGGTGCGTCATGTAGTATCTGGAGATACGATCTTTTATTTCTGCCAGCGACAGAGAGTCACCCCGTTCCCTCTCACGCTCCCTGGCCCTTAAAAGGAACCTTAATTCATCTTCCGGCAGTGTCCCGTCATAGTTCGAGATGGAGGCCAGAAGCGAAAAAACCCTGGCCTCTATTGCGATGAAACCGTTATCGGCGGCTATCTCTCTCGCTTCATTTAGCATTATTCGGGCACTCTCTGTGTCTCCTCTGCCAAAATGGTCAACGGCCCTGTCGAAGAGATTCACGGCATTAAGGGAATCATCTCTTCTCTGCTGCGGGTAGCCTCTCTCCTGAAGATAAGAAGCTCCGGCTGCCGCTGTATAGCCGACAGATAACAGGATGGTCGCCAGTACCACATAGTTTACAAATCTCTTTATCATCTTCCCTAATGACTTTCCATATTCCTCTCTCTGTTTTCCTGGTGAGCCGCAGGGTTGAAGGCTTATCGCCTCTGACTGCTGACACACTAATTTATCCTACTGCCCGTAGGGGTAGGGGCTATTGTAAGAAAAGCTATGTCAATACAATATTTTCATTCTGTTTTTTAGCCGTCCTGTTGTCAGTTAATGTCAGTTTATTCTGTATGAGAGCCCCACGCTGATAGTTCTTCCCGCCTGGGGGCTATAGGGCAGGGGGGTGTTGATCTCTGAATAGACAGGCCCTCCGTACCTCTCATCAAAGAGGTTGGTGACCTTTACATAGCTAACCAGATTTCTGCTTACGCTATATGACACAGATGCATCCATACTGTAGAATCCGTCAACACTCCTGAAGAGTTCGTTGTATATCTCTTCAAAAGGAATTATCACTCTTAGCCAGTTGGTCTCCCATATCGATACAATATTGAGCCGCAGACCGGGCAGTTGTTCTCTTGCCGGTTGCATAGATAGCCTGAGCTGCCCAAAGTGGTTTGGCATTAAGGTGAAGTCGGATAGTGTGTTGCCGGCTATTTCAATCAGGTCGGGAAAAGTCTCGCTCGATGTTGCGAATGTAAGGCTCAGTTCTGCATCCAGATTTATGGTACTGACAAGGTTGTTGAAGAGAAAGGTAGCCTGGGCACCATAGAGCCTTGAGACGGCGCTCTTCTCGTTTACCCTTGTTATAGTTGGCACCTCCCCATGTTCGAGTATCGGTGCCGGAAGCTCGATTCTGCCAGGATCGGCCTCACGCTCTATAATATGGTTTCTTAGTTCGTTGTAGAAGAGCGACAGGTTAAGAGTTGTGCTCCTTGATCCTGCTGCAGGCCTTCGGGTAATATCTCTTATTACTCCAAATTCGGCCGACATATAGTTTTCCGGCTCAAGATCGGGGTTGGGAATTGCAAGGTAGGTGAGACTGTCGAGGTCTCTGCCCCCTTTTACGGCCAGCGACTGGTAGGCGAGTGATGCGGGTGGTGCCTTGTAGGCATAGCCTATTGAGGCCCTGACGGAAGTTCTGTCGTTAAGGGCAAAAAGAGAGGCGATCCTGGGGCTGTAGCTGAAACCATATTTTGAGTTGTTGTCAAAGCGGATCCCCCCGAGAAAACGGAGGCGGCCTACAGGATAGAAGGCCTGACTGAAAAGGGCTATATTGTTGTAGCTTACAGGGTTAATTCCAAACGAACCTGCTACAGGATCCTCGAACCTGGCACCCCTGCCCAGCATGCCATATTTGCCCCTGTTAAAGGGGGAGTCCAGGAAGTTTGTTTGTGGCAGGTTTGCCGAATTGAGGTATGTTACACCTGAGAGTATTTCTAAACTATCTATTCGCCGGGAGATGACTGTGAAGAGCTGTTCCAGCAGCAGATCGTTGCCGGCAGAGTAGCGGTACAGCTTCTCTGTATGTCCGGCCATATTGAGCGCCGTGCTGGAGTTGTTGTCCATGCTATATATCAGGCTTGATATGTTTGTTGTTGAAGCAAAGTAGGGCGTCCACTGCCTGGCATAGCTAAGGGTTGTGCTGGTTATGTTTTCACCCCAGTAGTTTTGTGGGTTATTGTACTTGAATAGATAGGTTGACTGACCAAGCGAGCTGTGTGATCGCCTGTACATATTGTTGAATGATAACTCCAGACCTCTGAAACGAAGCGTCACACCAAGAAGATTGCTCTCTGTGGGAAACTCCTCTAATTCCGGAAGTGTGAGGGAGCCTTCATAGCTTACCGGATAGTTTCTCTCAATAAAAGAGTCGCGATCGGCTGCTATCCCGTCAAAGGAGGCATCTGTTATCTGAAGTGGCTCGTAGTTGCGGCCTGATATCTCAAAAGTGCGACCCCTCTCCTGGAGGTAGTGTAGGGGGTTGTAAACCTCTTCATACCCATCGGTCAGGTTAAATGAGCGCTGACTTGTCAAACCACCATATATTGTGTAGTAGAGGAGGTTCCTGTTTCGGCCGGCAATACCGCCGGCCATAAAGCTGAAGTTTCGGTAGCTGTTTTCACCAAGGCCCATATCTGCCATAGAGAAGCTGCCCCTTTCAGGCTCTCTGGTTATTATATTGATAACCCCCGACACGGCATCTGCCCCATAAACTGCTGCCGCCGGCCCGTAAATAACCTCTATGCGTTCGGCCTGCCTGACCGGTAGCTGCGCCTGTATAGGCATGCCCCTTACCACGCGCGGCTTTACCGGCATTCCGTTAATGAGTATCATGGTGTAGAGGTTGCCGGTAAGACCCCTTAACTGAAAGGTCTCTCCAAGCTCACCTGTGCCGGGCTGGCTTACCCGGATGCCGGGCAGGCTTTTTATAACATCCGAAAGGGTGGAGTGGTGGTTGCGCTCTATCTCCTCTCTTGTCACCACATGAATGGTGATGGGTAGCTCGGCAATGAGCTTGGAACTCCTGATGGCAGCAGTACTGGTCATTGCCGCACTGTCATCCCTGAACAAAAGGTCTTCAGGCCCCAGCCTGCCGGTAGCTCTTTGCGGATCTGTAACAGCTACCTGGCCGCTGGCAACTCCAACAGCCGCCAAGATGGCAACTATAAAAAGGGTACCGGACTTCATCTCTCTGTCTCCCTGATTTAATACAGAGTAAAAGTATGAAAAAAACAGCAGAGAGAGGAAAAGTCCGGTACCACCTTTATTAAGATGCTATCACCTGTTGACGGAGCTCTGAATCACCTTTTCCAGAAGTCTGTGATCGTAAAGCCTCACAAGCAGCTTCATTATCTCAGTCTCAAGCTTCACAAGCGTTTCAAGAGCCGAATAGCGTGCATCCATATGCGAGATATACTCTGTTATGGTTATGGCCTGCTCGCTGACAGCCCTGAGTGCCGGCTGGTCGCTGCCGCTCTCTCTGTATATCCCGTAGAGGCGGTCATAGCTCTCACTTAGCTGACTGTAATATCTATAGTCAGACTCTGTCCTGACTGCGAGCCTGTCGGTGGCAGCTTCAGCATGTACTCCTGCTGCAGACAATCTTGCTTCTGCGAACCTGACCTTATTCCTGTTTGTCCACAACGGCACCGACAGCCCCACGGAGGGGCCTGTGTGGCGTTTTCCGGCAACCATTTCAGAGTTGAAACCTATCTCTATTGCCGGCATATTAAGCGCCCTTGCAAGCTGAAGGTCTGACTGTGCCGTGATCTGCTCCTGACGGTGCAGTATGAATTCAGGGTGTGACTCTCTCTTCTCCGACAACAGCATCTCCAGATCGGGCAGCTCATAGTCCGGATAGCCAGCTCCCGACAAGAGGTGTCCGTTGCCCCCTGAATAGAAATTGAGGTCGCTCATCATACTCTCTTTAGAGGCCTCAAGAAGGTCTATCTCAGACCGCGTTCGCGAGAGCTCCAGCATAAGCCTGTTGTAGTCGAACTGCGTTACCTTACCCTCTTCGAGCATCCTGTTCCATCCACTCCGCAAATCGGAGTAACCTGCCTCTTTCTCACGAAGCAACTCGACTCTTCTGCTTGCGGCAATGTAATCGAATGCCGTTATTTTAGCCTCTATAAGAATGGCGAGAATGGCACTCTCAACCTCAATACTGTTGAGCTCAAAAAGGTCCCTGTTCAGATCGGCTCTTCTGATATAGCTAAGGGGGAACTCAAAAGCCTGTGATGCCGAGATGGTTCGTTTAATGCCTATCTCGTCAGGTACTCCCGGATAGTAGCCGAATCCGATTCTTAAAGGGGCAGGGTGGTTGCCTGTAAGTCCTTCAATCCTGTACGCCTCAAGCAGCTCATTATAGCTCTCTATGTCGGGGTGATTCAGGAAAACCTGTTCAAGGAATGCCTCTCTCTGCTGCCCCGTCATCAGGTTAGGCAGCAGAACGAATAGTGCCGAAATAACTACTGTTATGGTATATCTTTTCATGACTGATCATTTTTTCCGGTTATCTGCAACTGATCACTTTCCCTTTGGAAGACTAAAGCTCTTTTCCTGTTGAGTCGGTAGAATACCGTGGGTACAACAAAAATATTCAACAGTGTAGAGCTCAGCAGCCCGCCGAGAATAACTATGGCCATAGGGCTCTGTATCTCATTTCCGGGCTTCTGCCCGGCAATGGCCAGCGGTATCAGTGCCAGGGCGGCCGTAAGGGCGGTCATCAGGATAGGGTTCAGCCTGTCGACAGAGCCGTTTATGACCCTTTCCCGTAGGTCGGGCTCTTCACTCTCAAGATTTATGTATCGGGAAATGAGCAGTATTCCGTTTCTGGTGGCTATGCCAAAAAGTGTTATAAAGCCTATGATAACGGGTATGCTTATTACTCCCGATGAGAGGCGTACTGCAAATATTCCGCCTATCAGCGCGAGAGGAAGGTTCAGTAGTACTATCCAGGAGAGGGTGCTATTTCTGAACTCGTTGTAGAGTACTGCGAAGACTGCAAGTATGGCCAGAATAGAGGCCAGAACTATTCTGTGGGTAGCTCTGGCAGCACTTTCAAACAGGCCACCATACTCAATGTAGTAGTTCGGTGGAAGAATAATCTCCCTCTCTATGGTTTGCCTTATATCAGAAACAACCGAACCGACATCCCTGCCGGCGGTGTTAACAGATACAACCAGCCGTCTTCGTACATTCTCTCTGTTAATGGCGTGAGGGCCTGATGATGACTCAATGTCGGCAACATATGAGAGTGGTATCTTCTTGTTGTCCCATGTGTCTATGAGAGCCCCTGATACTCCCTCAATCGAGCCTCTGGTTTCATCATTGTACCGGAGTACGACAGGAAACCTCATGTCATCGATATATACTTCCGATACCGTTTTTCCGCCGAAAGCTGTCTCTACGAAAGAGGTGAATCTGTTTACCGGTATCCCATATCGTGCAAGCATCTCTCTGTTTGCCTTTATCTTCAAATGCGGTGACTCAATAAGAGGCTCAACATTAAGGTCTCCTATGCCGGCAATATTGCCGATAGAGTGTTCTATCTGGTTACCCAGGCTGTATAGGGTATTGATGTCATCTCCAAAAACCTTTATTGCGATGTTCGTTCTTGTGCCCGAGAGCATATGATCCATCCTGTGGGTTATGGGCTGGCCTACCTCTATATTGAGTCCGTGAAGGTGAGAGAGACGGTCTCTCACATCTGCCATAAATTCATCGCGCGACCTGTCGTTAAGGGTGAAGGGGGCGTCTATCTCAGATACATTCTCTCCGAACGAGTGCTCTGCAAGCTCGGCCCGTCCCGTTTTTCTTGATACCGACTCTATCTCCGGAATATCCATGAGGATTAACTCGGCTTCACGACCTGCTCTGGACGACTCTTCAAGCGATATTCCGGGCATTGCTGAGAGGTTTACGGTAAGGGCGCCCTCATTAAAGGGGGGCAGGAATGCCGACCCAAATGTGAACATCATTACCACCGCTGCAATCAGAAGTGCTCCGGTAATGCCTCCGACAAGCCTGTATTTTGTAAGCGTAGCGCTGAGTATCTTCCTGTAACCGCTGCCTAACCTCCTCTCTACCCATGAGCCTTTCAGGTTTTTTATCAGACTCTTTTCGTTTGTGAGCATATAGCTGCAATATACCGGTGTTACGCTCAGCGCTACTATGGTCGAACTTAGCAGTGCCACGATAAATGATATGCCGAGAGGCTTCAGCATTCTCCCCTCCATTCCCTCGAGCAGGAAGAGAGGAGTGAAGGTGATTATAATAATTACCGTTGTGTTGAATATGGTGGTTCTGATCTCAGAAGATGCATCGAATACAACCCTTAAGAGAGGTTTTCTCTTCTCTTTGGGCAGCTGTATGTTCTGCCTGAGCCTTTTATATACATTGTCAACATCTATTATGGCATCATCAACTATTGCTCCGATTGCGATAGCCATACCTCCCAGACTCATGGTGTTAATCGTGTAACCCATAAGACGCAGAACTATAACCGTGGTTAGAAGCGACAGTGGTATGGCGGTAAGGGAAATGGTGGTGGTCCGGTAGTTCATCAGGAAGATAAACAGTATGATTATAACAAATATGCCACCCTCAATAACGGCACGGGCCACATTGTTAATTGCAGTATGAATAAAATCGTCCTGATTATATACATCTGTGTGGAATGAGACCCTGTCACCAAAAGTTTCGTTCATCTCATCTATCGCACTCCTTATGTTTTCCGATAGTCTGATTGTGTTTATGTCGGGCTGTTTGGTGATAGTCACCAGAACCGCATCTCTCCCTCTGTACGAGGCTGTGCCTATTGCAAGGGCAGGGCCCTCAACCACATCAGCCACATCGGCTATGGTTACCGGCAGGCCACCCTGCATCTTTATTACTGAAGCGGCTATCTCATCGGTCGATTTTGTTCTTGCAATACCTCTTATAAGGTAGGTGTTGCCGTGCTGGCTTATGAACCGCCCCGAGCTATTTCTGTTTATATCTCTGGCCGACTCTTCCAGGTCGGCAAGGGTTACCCCGTAGTGATTCATCCTGTAGGGGTCTGCCTTTATCTGGTACTCTCTGGCATCACCACCTATTGTGGTTACCTGGGCAACTCCCGGAACTGAAAGCAGGCGGGGTGCAACATTCCATTCGCCTATTCTCCTCAGCTCCATCGGCGAGACACTGTCCGACTGCATCGCTATTATCATCATCTCTCCAAGCAGTGATGACTGCGGGGCAATAACCGGTCTGCTTACCGTAGGCGGCAGAAGGTCATTTATCTGAACCAGCCTCTCTGTGACTGTTTGCCGTGCACTGTAGATGTCACTGTCCCAGTCAAACTCAACCCACACCACAGAGAAACCCATTGATGATTCGGACCTTACCCTTCTGACATTTGTGGCACCGTTCATGGAGGTCTCAATAGGGAATGATACCAACATCTCTACCTCTTCCGGAGCCATGCCGTGAGCCTCGGTCATAACCACAACTGTGGGGGCTGTAAGTTCCGGAAATATGTCTATATCTATAGTGGCTGTTACATATATACCGGAAATAACCAGCAGCAGAGAGGCAATAGCCACCGACAGCCGGTTCTTTAATGAGAATTCAATGATTCTGTCTAGCATATCACAACTCCTTTCTTAATGTGTGTGTGAATGGGGTACATCTGTGGTCATCTGTGACATTTTGATTGCATAGGCGCCGGTTGCGACTATGATCTCCCTCTTTTTAAGTCCGCTGATCACCTCTCTGTTGACGCCATCTGATGCGCCAAGCTCAAGATATCTCTTCACGAAGTGGTGGTCCTCCTCTTCAACGAATACATAGTATTTACCATACTCTTCAAGTATGGCGCTGTTTGGTACAACTATGGTTTCCGGTTTAACGGAGCTTAACAGGAATACCTCGGTATAAACACCGGGTACCATACCCTTAGATGACGGAATGCTGAAGTAGACAGGTATAAAGTGACTGCCGGGGAAAAGGGCAGATCCTTTTGCCACTACCACGCCGCCCATATCGCTGGTATTGAAGACCCTGTTTCCGGTTACAGGCCTGAAGTTTGCTGACTCAACCATCGGCAGAAGCGAGGCGTGCAGTGGTGATACATAGCATCTGAGTACCATCTCTCTTCCCCGGTATATGGAGAGAAGTGTTTGACCAGCTTCAACCTTCATCCCCTCCTCTACGGCTGTCTGATAGATATAGCCATCGTAGGGTGCTCTTACCAGACTGCCGCCTTCAGAGTAACTTCTGCCCAGATTTTCAAATATGGCTTCAGCCTTTCTGTACTGGCTCTCTGCCTCGATTAATTGATCTCTGGTCACAAGATTATCTTCTATCAGTCTTGCCGCCCTCTCGTACAGGGCCCGGCTTCTCATGTATTCTGCCTGAGCCTTTTTAAGCTCAACGGCTATGTTTCCGGTAGCAAGGTCGCCGGATGATACTGTTAAAAGCAGGTCGCCCTTTCTGACTCTCATGCCCGGGAAGAGGTGGTTGCCGGTTAGTGATGCTATGCCCGGGCTCATCGATGAGACAGAGACTATATCACTACTTCCTGGAATAAGCTCGCCTCCGGCTCTGATGATAAAATTGAAATCTCTTCTGACAACTTCCATTACAGTATGTTCCGGAAGTGAGCATTCGTCTCCATGGTCGTCTCCATGGTCGTGTTCATGGTCGTGTTCATGGTC
>SLNP01000014.1 GCA_007132995.1 Bacteroidales bacterium
AGGGACTGAGCAATGAGTTCCTGAGAGTAACACGCGACAGCGTAAGAATATACCTTGATGATAGCGACAGTAAGATATCAAAGGGGGGATTCGCAGTAGGAAGCTTCGATAGAAACAAGGGGCTAAGCCAGAGCTTCCTTAATGTAAGCCGCGACAGCGTCCGTATCTATATTGATGATAGCGATAGCAAAATATCTAAAGGTGGATTTGCGGTAGGTAGCTTTGATAGAAACAAAAGCAGTGGTAACAACTTCTTCGATATATCACCAGGCGGCGCACCCATTATTGACCCGGGAGAGGAGAGAATATTGTGGTACCCCATGAAAAATGCCTTCCTGGCAGGAAGAGTGCTGGTAGAAGACCCGGCAGATGTAGGCGAAAACTCAATGGCAATGGGATACGAAACCAAAGCCTCAGGCAACTACTCACAGGCTTTTGGATACCAGTCAGAAGCACTGGGAACCTACTCCACCGCTATTGGCAACCGTGCTATAGCAGAGAGCATTAACTCCTTCGCCTTTGGCGAGGATGCCCACGCAATAAATGTTGAAAGCTATGCAATCGGTCGGGGTGCAATTGCTGAGGGCTTCAGAAGTTTTGCCTTCGGAAGTGCGGGTATTGATAGTGCGGGAGTGGAAACAGATGTGACGAAGGCATTGGGAGATTACTCTTTCGCCCTTGGTCAGGGCTCTGTAGCAGAGGGACTTGGTTCAATATCAATGGGGTTAGCAAACTCAACGACGGGGAATCATTCGCTGGCATTTGGTTATAAATCAGAAGCATCCGGAATTGCTGCAATTGCATTAGGATATGAGGCGGTCGCAAGCTTTGATTTTGCTACATCACTTGGGATAAGGACGGTTGCCAGTGGCTCAGGCTCTACAGCAATAGGGCTGGGCACAAAGGCATCAGGAGATGCTTCTGCTGCCTTAGGATCCGGATCAGAATCGGAAGGTCATTCATCATTCGCAACAGGGCTATCCTCACACGCTATTGGGAATTATTCAACAGCAATGGGTGATCATGCAATATCAAAAGGGCATAACTCAACATCTATTGGCACACATGCGAATTCGTCAGGAGATTACTCGACAGCATTTGGATTAGCGACTGGTGCCAGAGGCAGGTACTCCACAGCAATGGGTGTTAATACTGTGGCACTCTCAGGTTTTGAAACTGCCATTGGAAGGTTTAATACCATCTATACCCCAGCAGACAGCACTGGATGGTCGGCTTCTGACAGGCTATTCGTAATAGGAAACGGAACTTCCGAATCTAACAGGTCAGATGCTTTCACAGTCTTTAAGAATGGCAATATCAGGACTCAGGGCAGCATTATTTCCGAGGCGCTTAATGGATTCAGGATTAGAGGAGAAAGCTATGGAACAATTATGAGGAGCAGTACTTCCAGCTTTTGGATTCTTGCCACAGATGAAGGCAACCCTGATGGGGGATTCAACAGCCTTCGCCCTTTTAGGGTTGAGCTAAATACCGGTGATGTAAGAATAGGGAACAACACCCTTAATGTTGAACATGGTGGTAATGTTGGTATAGGTACAACAAATCCTACAGATAAACTACATGTCAATGGCACAGCAAGAATCGGGAATTCTCTATATGAATCAGGGAAAATAGAGTTAAACTATCACGGAATAGGGCCAAGAAATGCTCATATAGATTTCCATGGCGATGATGTATATACTGATTACGGACTCCGTATAATACGCACCTCAGGAACAACAGGGGGAAGATCCCAGATTATTCACCGGGGGATGTCCGACATGGAGTTCAGGGCTACGGATGGAGCACTTATGAGGTTTTATCACGGCACCACAAGGAAACTAGAGATTGGTCATGGTATTACAGCCAGCTCTGACCTGAATGTAACAGGGTCAATACAGACAAATGGATTGACCTCTAATGGAAGCCTCGTGGTTTCTGGTAGCGGTTCAGCTTCGACTGCCATTATTGGAAGCCGCATAGAGGTTTTTGGCGCCTCTCCACGAATCGAATTATGGCCGATTGAGGGGATTAATACCTGGCCCAAAAGAATAACTGCAACAGAAAACCATATTCATTTTCAAACAGTAAGCCCACTTAACACATTAATGTCGCTATCAAAAGACGGCTATGTAGGAATTGGTACAACTAATCCAACACGACCCCTTCATGTAAGGGCTGACATTAATGGTCCCACTTCGTATGCAGCTTATATATCTAATGTAAGCACTGAAGATGGCCGGGGCGCTTATATAGAGTCGCTGGGTGGCGTAGGGCTTAGGGTTGCTTCAGTAGTTCAGGGCACCTATTCGGTATGGGCAACAAATTCAGCTGTTGGAGGTCATGGCGTTTTTGGTCATGCGACAAACTCCAATCCAGGGATAGGCGTTGCAGGAAGGTCAACTTACAGAGCGATATATGCTAATGGTCCTGCAGGAGGAACCTCTTCCTGGAATAACTGGTCAGATGCCCGACTAAAAGATGATGTTCATACTATTCCCGATGCACTGGAAAAAGTACTACAGATGCGTGGAATCTCTTTCGTATGGAATGCCAACCAGGAGTATAACGACCGGACAAAAAGATATATCGGATTCCTGGCACAGGAGGTAGAAAATATTATGCCGGAGGTAGTCTCATACGATGAAAGAGAAGATGTCTTTGAAATGAGCTATGCACCAATCACAGCTCTTCTTGTTGAAGCCATGAAAGAACAGCAGCAGATAATCGATAATCAGCAAAAACAGATCACAACGACTGTTGAAGAGAACAACCGCCTTACAACAGAGATCCAGCAGCTCAACGAGCGCCTGGCAGCTATTGAGGCAATGCTGTTAAATAATAATATTGATAATTGATTGCTTGTAAGCAATAGGTGATGGTTTAATTGCATAATTTGGTAAAGCTGTCAGCTGTTAGCTATCAGCTTTCAGCGATTAGCAGTGAGCAATTCATTTTTGCTTTACGCTTTTCGCTGCGAGCTGCAACAGCAGTGAGCACCCTAAACTCCTCAACTTCTAAACCCTTAAACCCTAATCAAATAACCGTATAACCGAATAACCGGCAATAAGATAGTTGCGTGAAACCGCTGAGACGCCCACATTGGTCGTCTCTACAATCGTTTCTGATGATAGTGCATTTCAGCACGGGTTACATCAACCAATCACATACACCGATCACCGGCCGGAGGCGTTAGCCGACGGCACCAATGACCAGTCACCAATCACCAATTACCCGCGAGCGCAGCGAGCCCATGCCCCATGCCCCATGCCCATATGCCAGCGAGCACCCTACCCGACAGAACCACTATCTTCCGGTTTTCTCAGTCTGGTCCATATGGCCTTTGAAATATCGCCCACAACATATCCGGCAATGGCTCCGTAGAGGGTACTCAGATACCACACAGAGCGTATTTGGCAGGTGCCGGAGAGGCAACCTATATATTTCCAATATAGAAATCCTCCAACCGCCCCAAGCAGAGTGGTGACAATTACCAGACTATGTCTTTGAATAAAATGTTTCATCTCTTACTATTCTGTTTTCTCTGACCGTCACGCAGCCATTTCCAAGCTGCCAAAATAAATAGTTATCTCCATCTCCGCCGCACGACCTGTTTATAATACAACAGCAGTCTGCCATATTGGTTTAACAGCCCCTGCACTATTGCCGGAAATCCTCTCCAATTGCTACCTTTGTGGAAACGGAAAGAGATGGTTCTTCGCAACTACCCACTTGAAAAACTCAACAGCTTCGGGATGAAGGTCAAAGCCTCCGCTTTTCTTGTGTTAAACTCAGAGTATGAGGCCTCAAGGCTAAGAGAGAGAGACGAGATACTGAATGGCAGGAGATTGATTCTTGGTGGTGGCAGCAATATCCTTTTCACCGAAGATTACGATGGCGTCATCATTAAGGTTGCCATTACCGGAACCGAAATAGTCGGTAGGGAGAGAGACAAAATAGTTGTAAAGGTTGGCGCGGGTGTTGTATGGGATGATTTTGTTCTTTGGGCTGTGCAAAATGGTTACGGAGGAACCGAAAACCTCTCTCTTATACCGGGTGAGACAGGGGCCGCTGCAGTGCAAAACATAGGAGCCTACGGGGCAGAGGTTTCAAACCTGATCAGGAGGGTCGATGTTTGTGAGATCGACACAGGCAGGCATGAGGTAATTGAACAGTCAGATTGCCGGTTTTCATACAGGAGCTCCATTTTCAAGGAAGATATTAAGGGCAGTCACATGGTAACATCGGTAACCTTTGCCCTCTCCCTTAACCACACCACCGACTGCTCTTACGGCAGCCTCAGTGAATATGCAGACCGTCTCGGAGGAAGGAGCATTGAAAATGTAAGAAACGCTGTTATTCAGATACGGCAATCGAAGCTGCCTGACCCTCTGGTTACAGGAAATGCAGGAAGCTTTTTCAAGAACCCGGTTGTTGATGATTCATTAGCCCACGAACTACTGTCTGAGTATCCGGATATGCCGGTTTATGATGCAGGAGAAGGGAGAAAAAAGATTGCTGCCGCATGGCTTATAGAGAGGTGCGGATGGAAGGGTTTTCGCAGGGGCGATGCAGGTGTTCATAAGCTTCAGGCGCTGGTTCTTGTTAACCATGGCACCGCAACCGGAAGAGAGATACTGGAGCTTTCTGAAGATATAAGGATAGATGTAGCCTCACGCTTTGGCATTAATCTCAGCAGGGAGGTAGAGCTGATATAGCAGCCTTTAGCGGAAAATACCCCTTTTGTTGAGCTCCCGTCTGTATTCGGCAGCATATCTGTTATGCTCCGCCAGGGTTCTGGAGAAGTGGTGGTACCCGGAGAAATCGGCCCGTGCTGCAAAATAGAGATAGTCATGCTCCTCCGCATTGACTACGGCATTCAGTGCATTGATTGACGGAGCTCTGACAGGCCCCGGCGGCAGCCCACTGTAGCGATAGGTGTTATAGGGAGAGTCTATCTCTATATGTTCATTCAGAATCCTGGTTATTGTGAAGTCATTATGGGCGAACCTGACAGTAGGGCAAGCCTGAAGAGGCATTCCCAGTCTAAGCCTGTTGAGATACACCCCCGCTATTCTTGCCATCTCCTCAACCATATTGGTCTCTTCATCGATTATAGAGGCGACTATTGACACTTCAACAGGCGACAGGTTATTAGACCGGGCCGCTGCCACCTTGTCATCAGACCAGAAGCTCTCATACTCGCGGAGCATTCTTCTGTAGAGAGCCTCCGGAGATATGGTCCAGAAAACCTCATAGGTGTTTGGAATAAAAACAGATATCACCGTAGCCCTGTTAAAGCCATCGGCAGAGTAGTTAGACTCATCATTAAGGAAGGAGAGCAACGCCACGGAGTCAGCCTCAATCTGGTTCCCTACCCTACCTGCAAGGTCCTCAACAACCCGGATATTGTTAAAAGTAAGCCTTACCGGCTCCTGTATACCAGACCTGAGCATTGTGACTATCGAGTAGTTGTTGGCACCCGCTTCAATACTGTACCTTCCGGGCCTTACGCTCTTATCATAATCTCTGGCAACAGCACTGGCCCTGAAGCTGACAACACTTCTCAGTATATTTTCGCGCTCAAGATTATCTATAACATCATTGAATGAGTCGGCAGAAGAAACATAAAGGTATCTTGCCCCATCATCATGTATGGTGTTAGGGGCAAAAAAGATGAGATAAAACGAAGCCCCTCCTGCTACCACAACAAGGAGTATAACAATTACTGTTACCCTTAAAAACAGTCTTCTACCCATAGCAAACAGTACAAACGACAGGCCGGCGCGGAATCATAGCAAAAATCAGACCGCTGTTGCATAGTCGCATACTCCGGTATTATTGAGGTGCAAAAATAGAAAAGAGAATCGTTATAAGAGAAGAGGAGTAATAAATATGTTATCAACCCCCGTAAAAGAGATGGCCCGGTCATACATAATGAGCTATTGAAACGGTATGTATACCGGGGGCATTTTATAGTATCAGAGAAGCGGTCTTAGAAGAGGTTTTCCCTTTCGTATCATTTCTACATAGCACTCAACCATGTCACCATGCGGTTCAACATCACTTCTCAGTTCATGATAAAACCCATGCAGATCCCTCCCGACAAGATACCACGACCCGTCAGCACTATTTACCTCCAGTTTGGTAATGTGAATATTAATCTTCTCCCCCACCCTGTAAAACGGATTATCGGGCTCTATTATAGTTGAGCCATCGGCACGATATTTAACCACCGTACCCCTGAATGATTTGCCGCTACTGAGGCCATAATGCTCATAATACCTCTTCACCATAGCGTGTGTTACCCCATGTTGATCTTCTACCACAAAGTACTCCTCACCATCGTAGTCAACCTCTGTACCTGTCACCTTAAAGTGGTAGCGTCCTCCCCCGTCGGGATGAGAGGCATCCGGCTCATCATCGCTAACTGACAGATAGACCCTTCCCTTTTTTATCCTGGCAACATAGAGGTTTATGGAATCTCCTGCCGCAGATATATCATAGCCATGCGGTACAGGAAGCACTATCTCCTCACCCAGGGCGCCTGTCACCACCAGCACTCTACCCTTTCTTATACGGCTTCCCTCTATCTCCCTTACAAACTTTACGGTAAAACGGTGCCACTCACCCTCTCTGTAAACAGGGTGTTCAGGCTCAAGGAAAAGCTCTCCCCTGCAATTTATCTTGTCTACCCTGCATCTGACTTTAACCCCGGGTTCAAGGTTGTACAGCGTGTATGTTGACCCATCGAAAAGAACAGCCCTGCCATTTTCACAACGGAACCGCAGCCGCCTCTCTCCGTCGGGCAGAGTAACATACTTCTCAATGGTGAAGAGATAGCTCTCCCCCTCCTTCAGCTCTCTATTCATTCTGTTCATAGGGATTTTTCAATAGAGTGGGCCCATCACCCTGGCGAGAGACTCCTTTCGTCTCCATCCAGCGGGTCTTTGCTCCCACTCCCCTCTCTCTACCTTAACAGATCGTATAAGATCCTCTTCAAAGACCTTCCGCATCTTCAATCCAAACTCCCTGTCATAAACAAGCGCGGAAACCTCAAAGTTAATATCAAAACTTCTCATATCCACATTTGCGGAGCCTACAGCCGAGAAGACATCATCTACAATCATATATTTTGAGTGGTTAAACCCGTAGGTGTAATTATATATCTCCACTCCCGCCTCAAGCAGCTCAGCTATATATGATCTTGTATTCCAGGTAGCAACAACAGAATCTGACTTTTCCGGAAACATAAGTACTATCTGCACACCACTAAGCGAAGTTGTTTTCAGGGCGGTAAGCAGGCTCTCATCAGGTGAAAAATAGGGAGTAGATATAAAGATGGTTCTCTTTGCAGTTGCTATGGCGGCAAAATATAGCTGCATAATATTGGCCCAGTCAGAGTCGGGTCCGCTTGAGGCAATCTGAACAAGAGACCTCTGCTCTACCCTGTTTGACGGTGAAACATAGCTTTCGCCTGAAAGTATAATACCGCTCACAAAAAACCAGTCTGTAAGAAATATTGTATTGAGTGCGTTTATCGCCTCACCCCTGATTCTGAGATGAGTGTCGCGCCAATTACCAAGAACTCTGTCTCCCTTAAGATACTTCCGGGCAATATTCAATCCCCCTACAAAAGCGCACTCACCATCAACAACCATTATCTTCCTGTGATTGCGGTAATTAATCTTATTGGTAAACAGAGGGAACCTTACCGGCATAAAGGGGAATATCTCAATCCCGGCAAACCTCATAGCCGTTATGGTAGATGAAGGAAAATTCCAGCTCCCCACATCATCAAAGATAATTCTTACTTCCACACCCGAAGAGGCCTTATCCAAAAGCATCCCTATAAGCTCTTCAGCCAGCTCGTCAAAACCGAATCGGTAGAACTGCATATGGATATAGCTTCTGGCACTGCGAACAGCTTCGAACATGGCAGGAAATGTCTGATCGCCATTAAGAAGTATTTCAACCGAGTTGTTGGTTGTAAGTATTGCCTTGTCGTTATTGAGCATAAGGCGCATAAGGTGAATCTTCGACCTGACATCACTGCCCTCCTCCTTCAAAATATCCTCAAGTGCATCCATCTGCACCGATGCATCCACAGCTATTCTGTCAAGGTCAATCAACCCTTTTCTGGAAAATATCTTCTGTTTGCGGTAGTCCTGTCCGAAGAAAACAAAGAGTACTATTCCGGCAATGGGAACCATCATCACCACTACGATCCAGGCAAGAGTTTTAACGGGCGTCCTGTTCTGGAGAATTATCAGTACACATACGAAAAGGGCCGTTACTATGTATACAAACAGCAAAACGCCCTGCAGCAGGCCTGAACCAGGTTCGGTCAAAAGAGTCATACCACCCACACCATTAAGTACCGGTCATAAAAATAGGAAACTCTCTGCTATAAACAGAGAGTCGCCCAAAAATATCAGTGGATGCACAAAAGCCAGTACGAAATTAAAAAATCAACCCCAGACTGAGTAATATCGAGCTTGACCGTTGGTCGAGAGAAAACAGATTGCCATCGTAAAAAATCTCATCGCCAAAGGTGTTAAGATTCCCCTCATATCTCAGATCGACAGTAACCTTGTTAAAGAGGTCAACCCCTACGCCCGCCTGATATCCGAAAGTGGCAATATTCATAATGTTTTCGTAGGTATCGGGGTCGAGAAGCTCTTTGGGGGACCCCAGCATTATAGTTGCCGCGGGGCCGGCATTAATACGGAGGAACCCCGCCCTGAATCCAAGTAGTACGGGAATATCCATCTTATTGAACCGCTGTCTCTTCAATTGTTCGGTAACCTCTCCGGGTTCTGTTATTATAATCTTATTCTCAAGAGTACTCAGAACAATCTCAGGCTGGAGATACACCCCAAGTATTGTAAGTCTCAGGAACATGCCTCCATGGAATCCGTAAGTGGCCTCACCGGCGCTCTGGAGTATCAGAAGGTTTCCATCCTCATCGGTCTGGAAAGTCTGATCAAGCCTCAGATTATTGGTACTCAGCCCCGCCTTAATACCGAGATTAAGTTGTCCGAATGAGGGTACCGCAATGGTAGCGGTTAGGATAATAATGATTAGTCGTCTCATAATAAACATCTTTAATGTTCAACAATATCTACCGCCGCAACCCGGCAGCAGGGGATATATTCCTGGCTTAACCATTGCACAATGTTTATTGGGCCGACAGGCCTTATTTACAAGATTAAGTCCCCTATCCAGATATAACTGCCACAACAATACCAGACAAATCATGCCGGTTAAAAAGAGGGCAAAGCCCACAGGTAAGCCTGATCTGAGGCACACCGTAAAAATAGTATTTCCAATCGATTTGAGATGCTTTATGATCTATATATCCTTTTCGGTAACCATATCGCATCCTTAAAACTGGTAATAATGGCCTCAATGCAGTACTATCGTAACATACATCATATACATTATCAACATATTACAGAGAAGCCGGGCCCCATATTTCCGGTTAAAAAAAGTTAAGCGATGGTACAGCACGATCATGAGCAGGAATTATGGCTATTTTAGTCTGATTTAATTATCCGGAATAACTTAATACACTACTGATTATGAGAAAATTATTACTATTAACCATTCTATTGCCGGTTGTTTTTGCTACAACCACCCACGCCCAGACCGACGCCATGCAGCGGGGTCTCGATGCAATAACCATTGAGGCCATACAGGGGCAGCTTGAGTTTCTTGCATCAGACTGGACCGAGGGTCGTGGTACAGGAGAGAGGGGTATGTATATGGCATCTGACTATGTTGCCAGCATGCTTAAGATTTTCGGTGCACAGCCAGCGGGTGACAGAACAGCCGTAAGGGGGAGACAGGCTCAAAGAAGCTATTTTCAGAACTTCTCACTTACCGAGACATTATCAACAGGGCCCTCAAGCCTGATGATCAGAAACGGATCGCATGAGATCAATTTTGATCAGGGAGTAGACTTCACCATGAGTGGAGCCTCCATGAGCATGAATTTCAATGCTCCCATCGTATTTGTAGGTTACGGTATTCAGGACGAAGAACTCGGCATTGATGACTTCAGAGGTGTCGATGTAGAGGGCAAGATAATATTAAGGTTGACCGGGTTTCATGGAATGAACGATCCCTCATCTGAAATGTACAGAAAAATTGTTGGTGATGGCTCGGTAGCAGAGGCAATGAGAGATGTTAATACCATGAAAAGTCGCGCAGCAGGCCGCCTTGGCGTTGCCGGTATCATTGAGGTAACACCCGGAGTTGATATAGCAAGAAACTGGGGTATACTCAAAGAGGGCATCGATCTGAGCTACAATGAGAGACGCTCTATGGGCAGGCCTCAGAACTGGACCAGGATGAGTCATTTCGGACCACAAATGAATGTTCCGACCCCCACCCTGACAGTAACCGAAAGAGTGGCCGATTTCATTCTCAGAGGCAGCGATGTAGGCCTTAACGAATATGTACCCGCTGCAGCCACTCCCAACAGGCGCTTCAGGGCAACCCAGCTCTCCTCATCAGCTCTTGTAACCACTGAAGTTGAGCAACAGAGAGTCAGGGTAAGAAATGTAGTGGGCATGATAGAGGGAGAGCGTACCGACGAATTTGTAGTGGTTGGTGCCCACCTCGACCATATGGGAATGGAGCCGGGCATTGTGTGGAATGGCGCAGATGACAATGCATCGGGTGTTGTAGGTGTTATGACCATAGCCAAAGCCTTTAAAGCAGCCGGTGTAAAACCCAAAAGGACAATCATTTTTGCTGCATGGACAGCCGAAGAGAAGGGGTTGATCGGATCCAGATATTTCACACTATATCCCCCTATGGGCGATATCTCTCAGTACAAGTTTTATCTCAACTTCGATATGATTGCGCGTGACGCTCCCAATGATACCGAAGGAAATATGGCGACCATGCAGTTTACTGACACCTATCCCAACCTTGAAAGGTGGACAAGAGAGCACAGAGACAGGTTCAACCTCAATCTGGACATAACCTACCGGGGCGGACGAGCTCCCGTTGGCGGCAGTGATTTTGCCAGCTTCACAAGGGCCGGTGTTCCCATTATAACATGGCTTGCAGGGTTCCATCCCGATTACCACAGGCCCTCAGACACAGCTGAGAAGACCAATTGGGAGAAGATGCAGAGCATCATAAAGCTGGGCTTCCTGCAGATGTGGGAGGCAGCAAACAGCGATCTGGAGTAATATATCAATATAGAGATTCGCAAACAGCATATAAAAGAGTTTCAGTCCGGCTTACCGGGCAGATCAGAGATAACTTGAGAGGGGGATATATGCCCCCTCTCATCACTGTAAACCATTAAATTTCAGAAATCATGAACAGATTATCCATCTTACTTATAGCACTCATAGCTCCGCTTGCCCTTACAGCGCAGAGCCTTGAAGAGGCAAAGGTGAAGGGGCTTGATGTTATTACCGAAAATGTTCTCAGGTCGCAGGTCAGATTTCTCGCCTCCGACTGGACCGAGGGTAGAGAGACCGGTGAGAGGGGCGAATACATGGCAGCCGACTATATTGCCAGCATGCTTGATCTTTTCGGTGTTGAGCCCGGAGGTGACTATGTTACCACCAGAGCCGGAAGAGAGAGAACCTACTTTCAGACCTTTCAGCTTTTAAAAACCAGTATGGGAGATGATCAGCGACTCTATCTGCACAGTAAGAGTGGTCCGGTCACAAAGACAACCGGTTTCACCTACGGAGTCGACTACACCTTCAGGAACACCACTGCAGACCTTGATCTCACCGCCCCGGTAGTTTTCGTTGGCTACGGAATAAGGTCAGACGAGCACAGGTATAATGATTTCAGAGGCAAGGATGTTGAGGGTAAAATAATCCTCAGGGTATCAGGGGTTCCCCAGTCTATCCGCGATCAGGCAACCGGCAATCAGGTATCGGTAATACTGCGGCAGCGTGATGCAGTAGCCCGTGAGATGGGTGCCGTCGGTGTTATTGAGGTAAACCCCAACAACACCGTTCTTACTGCCGGTGTAGAGCCAAGAGATTTCCTGGACATGAAACCGGCACAAAGAAGGCCCAGCAGCAGAAGGCCTTTTGGCCTCTCAAGGCCTCAAACCAGGCTGGCCAATCCACTACCCTCTATTACGGCATCTATGCGGCTGGCGAATGAAATAGTCCGTAATGCAGGCTTTACCATTGAGGAGTACCTTAGTAATCCTGACGGGTTAGCAACTCGCCAATTTCCCGAAGTGAGCGGGCAAAGCATCCGGTTGGTCTCATCAGTAAACACCTCACTTATCAACACAAGGAATGTTATAGGAGTTATAGAGGGGAAAAACCCCGATGAGGTAATCGTTGTCGGTGCACATTATGACCATTTGGGTATGCACGACGGATATATCTGGAATGGAGCCGACGACAATGCATCTGGCACAGTGGGTGCCATGACTCTTGCTAAAGCCTTTATGGCCACAGGCGTTCAGCCTGAGAAGACAATTGTTATTGCGCTTTGGACTGCCGAGGAGCGTGGACTGCTGGGATCCAGGTACTGGGTAGAAAATCCTACAGTACCCATCGAGAATGTTATGATGAACATAAACTTCGATATGATAGCAAGGTATGTAGCCGATGACAGACCCAACGCAGTGGTAATGACCTACACCGAATCTCATGAACTTTTCAGGGATATAACATTGAGAAATATGGCCAGGCACAACATTGAGATAGAGCCCGAGTATGTTGCCTCAATGAATCCACCCGGCGGCAGTGACCACCGCTCCTTTGTAGCTGTGGGCATTCCCATAATGAGGTTCAAGGCCGGACACAGGGAGGAGTATCATACCCCATTCGACGAAACTCACACCCTTGACTGGGATATTATGGAGAAGGTTGTAAAAATCTCTTTTGCCAACATATGGGATCTTGCCAATATGGAGTGGAGGTAGTATAGTGTACATCTAACATTAAGAAACAGCACCAAAAAAGGGGTCCGGGCTAAATCCGGATCCCTTTTCTTGATAGTGGCATAATTTTTGGATTTCAAAAATGATGGCATTACTCTTTCAATTACAGGTTCCGGGAGAGATCTGCCAGTCACAACATAGTTACTGATAGCCACAACCTAATATTACCGAAAATGAGGAAAGCACTGTTATTGTCGTTCATAGTACTAGTCTCAGCCTCGTGCGCCACTACTTCGCTATCCAGAGCTGAAAGAGAGCAGCAGCGTATTCTTGAGGCAGCCCACCGACGGGCTGTTGTAGCAAAAACCATTGAGTCCGGAAGCTTTGTCTTAAGGTTTGAAAATGCCAGGAGTCAGGCAGGCAGACCTGCACAGCTGGCCAGCAGCCAGAACTATATTGCTGTTCATGACGGCAGTGCGGAGATAAGCCTTGCCTATTCAGGCAGGCAGTACGGCACAAGGCCCATAGCAGCCTTCATAATAAACGGCAAGGTAAGCGATTACAGGTTAGAGGAGGATGCTTCCGGCACACCCCACCGGATAAGGTTCTCTATTGTTCAGGGGCGCGAGTTATTCAGGTTCTCTATTCTTGTAGATGACTCCGGAGCCGCTACAGCAGTTGTAAATAACAACAAGATAGACATGACCGAATACAGCGGTTACCTGCACCTTCAGTAATCAGGTCTCAGCTATACTCCAGAAAGCTGCTGTTGAAATGGAGTCTGTAGAAGTCGCGTCCATCTTCAGAGTAGCCGTACTCATAACAATACCTGCATACTGTCCCTGAAGACGATTCAATTACATGGGTAAAGAAGTTAAAGTTATAGCCCATGGCAAAGAGTGCATCTTTATGTATCCTCGTCTTTCCCTCCTGATAAAGATCTGATAATATTCTCCGGTTTCTCCTCAGAAGGGAGTGCACGCTCCTCACATAGTGATTGTTCTCTTTGTTGATGCGGTTATTATAGCTGTTTCTGCAGTGGTCGGAGCAGAACTTCTTGTCAGCCCTTCCCCTTAACAACTCACCACAGTCAAGACAACCTCTCTTTTCCACAACGGTAAAGTTTTGATAAAGATAAAGAAAAACCTTTTAACCGGTTACATCCGTTTATAAACGACTATCAATTAGAAGTTAACTGATTATATACCAACTCACATAACAATACCTGCCTATACTTGCAAAGAGATTAATTACTAACCAAAACCAAAATGTCATGAACAGTTTAAGAAACAGATTACAGTTAATCGGAAATCTCGGGCAGGACCCTGAGTTGAAGAAGACCGAGAGCGGAAAGAGCGTAACGCGATTCACCATGGCCACAACCGAAACCTACAAAAACGGTGAGGGGCAAAAGGTAGAAGACACAACCTGGCACAACATCGTGGCATGGAACGGACTGGCAGAAATAGCCTCCAGATACCTTAAAAAGGGTCGGGAGGTGGCAGTAGAAGGCAGGCTTACCCACAGGCCTTACGAAGACAAGGAGGGCAATCAGAGGTATTTCACCGAGGTGGTACTCTCTGATATTTTGCTTTTGCGATCACCAAAAGAGTAAAAAAAACCGGGCTCTGAAGCCCGGTTTTTTTATAGTTTCTATCTGTCCGGATCATAGTCATGATGCCTGTACTCATACATATCGACATTGGTACGGTAATCGCCGAGCAGGTGCTCTGAAAAGTAGTACCACATCATTCTCTGGAAATAGCGTGTCGTACCCCCAAAACCGTGCCTCATACCGGGAACCATAAGCATATCGAAACGCTTATTGGCACTGATCAGTGCATCAACCACCCTCGATGTATTACCAGGGTGCACATTACTATCTATCTCACCATGAACAAGCAGAAGATATCCCCTGAGGTTTTCAGCCAGCTCCTGATTGGGTGCGGGATTCGATTCATAGGTAATGCGAACCTCTTCTCTCTCCTCTCCTGTCTCCTCATCCTCAACCTTAACGGTTCTCCTGATTTCACGAACACCATGATTTGACTCACTCCAGTTCCTGTTGTAGATATTGTTATCATGGTTACCGGCCGACGATACAGCAACCCGGTAAAACTCAGGATATGTAAGAATTGCAGCGGTCGACATAAACCCTCCGCCGGAATGGCCATATATACCCACTCTGGTAATGTCTATAAAGTCATGTCTGTCGGCCAGCTGCATAAGCCCATACTTGTCATCCTCCAGGGCATAGTCACGCAGGTTCTGATAGCCGTATGAGTGATAGTACTGGTCTCTCATCGGGCTTCCGCCTCTGTGGCCAAAGTTCACAACTATAAACCCAAGTTGTGCGAGTGAAGAGAAGTTACCTCCAACCGTAAAGCCGTAGGGAACCGACTCTGTCTGGGGGCCGGGATAGACATAAGATATAACAGGATATTTCCGGGTAGAATCGAAGTCATGAGGTTTATACATAACCCCGAAAAGGTCGGTAACCCCATCGCTTGCCTTAACAACGAAGGTCTCGGCCTCTCTCCACCCTGTTCTGTACAGCTCTGTCAGATCTACCTGCTCAAGTTGCATCAAGACAGAGCCATCCATATCCTTGAGAACAGATACAGGCGCCTTGTCAACTGTACTGTAGGTGTTTACAAAATAATTATTGGTTCTGGATATTGAGATAGAGTGGTTTGCCGCTTCCGGCGTGAGCAGTTCAAGGCCCTGGCGATCGATAGATGCCTTATACATCATACTGTAATAGGGATGAACATTGGGCTCACGGCCATAGCCGTTAAGTATTATTGTCCTTGCCGCAGTATCTATCCGCTGAATATTGCCGGCTACAAAAAAGTCATCGGTAATCTGGTTCTTCAGGTTACCCTCTCCGTCATAAAGATAGTACTGCTGCCAGCCGGTGCGCTCAGAGCGCCATATAAGATCCTGGCCATCATTAAGAATATGCAGCCTCTCACCACTAATGTAGGGTCTGATAGTCTCCTCTATAAGCACTTTTATCTCACCTGTGTTGGCATCAACTGAGAGAACATCAACATGCTGGTATGTACGGCACTTTCGTGTAACTATCATACGGTTGGGGCCTTCACGGGAAACCCAGCGCACTGAATTAAACTGGTTGTGCCACTTCTCGAGCTCTACATCTATTCGCTCTTTAGTCTCAACATCCCATATAATAAGTTCACTCTGTCCGACATGCTCCTCTCCCGGCATTGCATACCGGTAGGTCTGCAGCGAGGGGCGCGGATCATTAAGTACATCGATAACCCAGAGATCCTGAACCTTTCTCTGATCGGAGCGGGTCATGTAGTACTTCTCTGAGTTTCTGAACCATGATCCCCTTGCCCTTACTCGCCTGGTTGTATCTGGCTCTGTCCGGCTGGATGCATTGGTATAGCTGTAAAAGGCTTCACCATCTGTTGTAAGTCTGATCTCAAGGCTATCCGTATCATCTGCCCTCATCATATAGAGATCATGACCACGACCGAAAACTATCCATGTGCTGTCGGGCGAATAGCTGGGCCAGTTTGGCCTTCTTTCAGGCCTGGTTCTTCTTATGGTATCTGTTATAACAAGATTTCTGGTCTCTATGTCATAGAGAAACTTAATAGAATCTGCGTTAAAGGTGAATTTGGTATGACTATCCTCTTCAAACTCAATATTACGCAGCGGCAGATCAAGAAGGTTGTAGTTCTGGTTGGTCAGAAGCTGCATCTGTGCGGCCATATACCTTCTGTCAAACATAAACCTCCTGTCGCGCCTTCTGGCATCGACATAGTAGTACTGCTTCCCCTGTGGAGTACTGAATGAGTACCAGAAGTAATCGGTCTCATGTATCCAGTTTGGCCTAACAGACATGCTGCCAACCTTCGACCTGAGATTCTCCGGTGCAAATCGCTCGGCTGCCCTGAAGTCAGCCCTCTGTTGGGCATGCAGAGAAAATGTCATCACACCCAAAACACTCAGAATTAATAGTTTTTTCATCATTTAATAGTTTTCACATGAAAACAGGCGTAACAGTTCGCGCCAAAGAGAAGCCCTCTGCGGTCAGATTCAGATAATGCATAACTAATCATCAGAATTCGTTAAACTGCAACTTGATATTCCCATGTCAGGTTCATGTAATTATTTATTGGTGATTGGTTACTGGTTATTGGTGATTGGTTACGGATTACGGATTACGGGTTACTGGTTACTATTAACCGATTATTGATTACTGAATGCTGATTACCATTTACTGTTCACCTTTTACCGTTTACCATATTCACTATTCCCTCTCCCCAACACTCTCCTTAAGTGGCCAATATGCGTGCCATATAGCTAGATAAACTTATAACCCTCTTCAATGTGCCGTAGATCTCTCCGGTCCGGAGCGGAACGGGTTGAAATACAGAAAAGCCTTCTTCTGACAGCAACAGAGAGTTCCGGAGGGTCACCACTCCAGGAACACTCAAAAATAGTTTAAATCAGCTTGCTCCGGTCTGCCAGGAATATGTTTATAAACAGCATGACCTACCAGCCTCAAGCGCCTTGATATTTACAGATACTATCTCTTCGCCCTTGCGGCCGAAAAGCTTCCTGACCGCATCGCACAGAGAGTCAAATGGTATATCTATATATTTTGAGGCTGCTCCCAGCACAACCATATTACCAGACCTTACTGAGCCGGCCTCTTTGGCCATGTTATCGGCATCAACTACGATACTCTTCTCAATCTTCCTGAACTCATCAAGAATTGAGTTGATGTCGGGATAGTCCGGGATATTGACAAAAGGGGTCGAGTTGGAGACTATCCAACCATCCTTTTTTAGCCAGGGCAGATACCGCAGGGCCTCCATCGGCTCAACACTGATTATCAGATCTGCTCCGCCGTAAGGTATAAGATCTGATGATATCTGGCTGTCAGAGATGCGAAGGTGTGATTGCACATCACCACCTCTCTGGCTCATACCGTGAACTTCAGACTGCTTAAGGTAAAGGCCCTTATCGACAGCTGCCAGTCCAACTACCGCTGCTATTGACAAAATACCCTGACCACCAACACCTGCTAGAATAATGTCATTCTTCATTCCTATATCATTTTTCATATAATACACTGTTGTAAACATTTAACAAGAAGTCACCGCACCGACACACCTCTGGCCCCAGGGCACCTGGTGCCGGTGAAAAATCATTTGCCTTTTTTTCTGGCCATCTCATCCTTTTTTCTGCGGGCGGCGGTCTGAATACACTCACGAATGGCAATAATTACCGACACCCCTTTATACTCAAACTCCTCTTTCATCACCTTCACCATCTCTTCGTGGTTTTTCTTAAGTGGCACCACTGTTCTTATATGCTCTTTTTCAACGCCCAGGCCTTCACATATCGCCTCGAGCCTTCCGGTTGCATGTGATTTCTGCCCACCGGTCATACCGGTTGTTGAATTGTCGGAGATAATAATGGTAACCGGAGAGTCCTTGACAACAGCGTCAAGCAGTCCGGTCATACCGCTATGGGTAAATGTCGAGTCACCTACTACGCAGACCGAAGGGATAAGCCCTGCATCGGCCGCTCCAACAGCCATAGTGACGGAGGCACCCATGTCAACACAAGAGTTAATGGCATTGTATGGTGGCAGAGCACCAAGAGTGTAGCAACCGATATCTGAAAAAACCCTGCCGGGCGTGTACTCCTTAAGAGCCTCTTCAAGAGCTATATAGACATCAGAATGACCACAACCCCTGCAGAACGAGGGAGGCCTCATCCGCACAACAGGGGGTACCTCTGCTCCCCGCTCTGACGGCATACCAAGAGCTTCAGCAACCAGATTGGGATTGAGCTCTCCCTCTCTGGGGAGAGTCCCGTCAAGTCGTCCCTTAATAGTTCTGCCACCGCTCAAAACACCTTTAAGAAGCTCTTCCATTATTGGATAGCCCTCTTCAAGTACCAGAAGGGTTTCACACTGTTCGGATATCTTGTCAAAAAGGGCGCTGTCAACAGGGTAGGATCCTATTTTCAGAACAGGATATGTAATAGAATCACCGGGGAAATTCTCCAGCAGATAGTTGTAGGTCAAACCAAAAGCAATGATTCCAAGCTTTTTATCTTTGCCCGGTATCAGCCTGTTGTAACCCTTCATAATCTCATCGGCAGGCAGACTCTCATATACACCCAGAAGGTTGTGATATCTTCTCCTGGCTATAGCGGGAAGAAGAACAAACTGTCGGGGGTCTTCAGGAAGAGATACACTATTCTCCCCGATCTGCGCCCTTCTCTGAACTGCCGATCTGGAGTGGGCAAGCCGGGTGGTAATCCTTATCATTACAGGAATCTTATATCGCTCAGAAATCTCAAAGCCGGCGAAAACCATATCATAGGCCTCCTGCTGGCTGGTGGGTTCAAGTACCGGAATAAAAGAGAACTTGCCATAAAAGCGGGAATCCTGCTCATTCTGAGATGAGTGCATTGAAGGATCATCAGCTGCAACTACAATAAGCCCTCCATTAACACCTGTTATTGCAGAGTTGACAAATCCGTCAGCCGCCACATTGAGCCCCACATGCTTCATTGCCACCATTGCTCTTTTTCCTGCATAGGACATACCCAGTGCGGCCTCCATTGAGGTCTTTTCATTAGCTGACCACTCACGATGGATATCGCGTTCAGTGGCATCCTTCGATGACTGTACATACTCCATAATCTCCGTAGAGGGAGTACCCGGGTACGCATACATACCGCTCATGCCCGCATCGATACCCGCCTGTGCAATTGCCTCATCTCCAAGTAATAATAATTTTTGCATCTCTAAGTATATTTTAAATATGTTGATATTTTCCGATTCTGATAACTGGACCTGCAGTAAGCCGTAAAGGCGAACTACAAACCACTGAGAAGGTACATAAAACTGACATTCAGGGCCTTTGTCTTAAACTTGGGTACATCGCTCAATCTCATACCGGAAAGTCAGATAACAAGGTTATATAGAGCAGGTAAATATCCAAATTATTTCCTAATACCCAAATGATTTTTGGATCAATTATTGCACTATACAGTGTGAGGTAGTTCTTTGAAAAAAGACCTGTTGTTCATCTTGCTGTAGCAGGTATCACTCCTTAATATGTTAAAAGTTTCTGAAAGCATGTAAGTATGTTCATCTTTTCTTTTGAATTGAACTCTCTTTTATTGTATTTTGCGTCTGTTCGTATGAGGTCGCTATTTACTACCGTCATATTAGCCATGCTTCTATTTACAACAGCATCAGGCCAGGAGCGCAAACCTGAACGGTATGTACAGGTGGGGGGATATGTACTTGACATAGCCCGGCAACCTATTGGCAATGTGAATATTCACACCAAAATGCTCAGAACCGGAACCTCCAGCAACAACGATGGCCTCTACTCAATAGTAGCACTGCCGGGAGACACAATAGAGTTCTCTGCAGTCGGTTTCAGAACTTTAATATCGGTAGTACCTACCGATATTAAAGAGGCCCGCTTCGTCAAGGATGTGATAATGGAGTATGACACCATAGCGCTCGGAGAGGTAACTGTACTACCGTGGGGCTCATATCCTCAGTTCCTTAAAGCGATGTCTGAACTTGAGATACGCCCGCCTGAGGAGATAGAGAATATGGAGAGGAATGTAGATATAATTCACCGGCAAATCATCAATGCAAATGTTCTGTCTCCGGAAGCTGCTTACCGACACATAGCTGTCCGTCAAAGCAATGAGGCATACACCAGAGGGCAGATGCCTCAAAACAATCTGCTTAACCCCTTCGCATGGGCAAGATTTATAGAGGGTCTGAGAAGTGGTCTGTTACGCAACGAAAGAGACGACAGATAGGATAGGCAGGTAGCCACTATCTGCACAACTCTTCCCTGGTCAGGTCGGCTCAGGTGTTCAACAGGTATTCATTCAGCCCTCTTCTGGAGCGTCTCGCCTTGTCACGCCCTGAATACTCTGCAGCCAGTTTTTCGTTCTTCCCCTGATAGCCTGCCGCGATCATAGATACCGGCACCAGATCTTCACCAATATGTAAATGTTCTCTTACGGCATCATGCGAAAAACCTCCCATAATATGCATGCTTACACCCATAGATGTGGCCTGTACCAGCATATTGGCAGTTGCCATTCCTGTATCATGAAGCGCATAATAGTTATCCCGGCCAGTATGTGAAACGAGCTTCTTTGCAAGAACCACCATAAGCACAGGGACATACTGCGCCCATACCTTGTTGGCATCGGCAAGAAAAGAGAGAAAGTCATTAAATCTCTTCTTATCATCACTGGTAGCATGGAGAAACCTCCATGGCTGCTCATTATAACTGGAGGGGGCGTATTTAGCCGCCTCCAATATAAGCAGCAGTTCCTCTCTCTCAAGTGTGCGGTCTGTAAAAGAGTATGGACTCCAGCGCTCTGTGATAACACTATTGATATCTGCCATAACATTAACTTTTATAATGAATATTCATCCCGCTCTAAGGGAAAACCAGACCGATAAGATATAGAATAAGCGGCAAAGTTCCCAGTGAGAGCAGTGTGCTGACAAAAACATTTGCGGTAGCAAGCTGGTCATCAGCGCCATATATCCTTGCCAATATCACAATGTTTGCCATGCATGGCATAGAGGACTGAAGTATTAAAACCGCTATAACCATCCGGTCAACATCCAGACCGGCAACATTTACAACCAGGTAGAAGATAAACAGAAGGATAAAGGGCACTACTATCAGCCTCTGGAGAGAGAGGAAATAGACAACAGGCTTGCCTATCATACCCCTGATACTGCTATGATACATCATTGACCCCATATAGAGCATAGAGAGATATATATTTGTCCCACCCAGACCACTCATCGGTTCCATGATAACTGCAGGCAGCTCTATTCCTGTAACAAAAAGCAACAGCCCTGCAATAATAGCATATGTATTGATATTAAACACCTTAAGCAGACTCGATCTTAAAGAGCTTCCGTTGCCACTACCAAGCAGCACAACCCCGACACTCCATAAAAGCATATTGGATACCAGCTGAAGCATACCGGCATAGAGCAAACCCTCCTCACCGTACAGTGCATAAATAACAGGAAACCCGAGAAAGACAATATTACCAAAAAGTGCATGTGTCATGAAAACGGCAGCCTCTCGCCTTTTAAGGCGCAGAAGTGCAGCCCCCGCCCAACCGGCAAGAAGCATCAAAGACATCACGGCAAGGGTCAGAAGTACCATGGCCATACTATTGTACAGCACGGCCGGAGTAACATCCATACCGGAAAAGGTCGTAAGCAGCAACAGCGGTAGTGTAATATTAAATACTATCTTCGCAAGCACATCTCTGGCGGCTTCACCAAGTATTCCTGAAGCCGAACCCACCACACCGGCCAGCACCAGTATACCAAGAAAAAGTACCTCAGACAGTATTATGTTTGTCTCCATACGATCTCAATAATATGGCACGAGATATGCTGGCAAAAGTAATAATTTATATTTTCGCAGAACATGAACAGACATGAAGGTATGGTGGCAGGCATTCTGGGAACGGTGATAATTCACCTTGCTGCTGCTATCGTATTTGTTTCACTGAGGCTGCACACCCTGAGGGGAGAGAGGGCTAACGACTTCCCTGTTATTATCGAAGAGTTTGAACTCTACGCACATATTGAAAATGATATTGTTGAGGCTTTAATAGATGATGACCCGAATATATCCGACACCGAGGCCCAAATAAGCAATATTGTAAGAAATCTGGCAAACACAGAAGATGATCCGGTAATAGACCCGGCCGAATATCAGGACAGAATAAAGGAGCAGATGATAGAGTCGGGCCTGCTCGATGAAGAGAACTTTATTGACCAGTGGCGCAGGCTGGAAGAGATGGCCGAAGCCGATGCTGTAATAGAAGAGCAGGTGGAAGAGGAGAAAAGAGAGGCAGAAACCAGCGAAGAGCCACCTGTAAACTACCAGGGTCCCACAAGGGTGTATTACCATCTTGAGAACAGGAGCCATATCTCTCTTCCCATCCCAGTCTATAAATGCGAAGGTGGAGGAAAGGTGACAACAACTATAGAGGTTTCAAGGTCGGGAATGGTAAGTTCTGTAAAGATAGACACTGAAAATACGACCACCACCGATGCATGCCTTCTTGAAACCGCCCTGAGGTATTCAAGGGTTGCCAGATTCAATATCGATCTGCAGGCCAACCCAAGGCAGCAGGGAACCATAACCTACCATTTTGTAGCCCAGCAGTAGGATATCATCTCTTTTCAACCATGCTTATGGGAGCAACTCCGGCTCCCCCTCCCCGCTCATTATCTGATGGCCATCGTAGCCGGGAACGGGCTCATCTGATGGAATGGGAACAGGAAGAGAATGGCTGAAAAGGTCATTTTCAGGCCACCCCCTTACCCTGTAAAGAGCCCTTGTCATAGTACTGTTAATGACAGTTGATAATTCAGGACCATTCCATGCGTTTGTATTTAGCAGCACTACCCAACTGAGATCACCGGGAGTGCGCTTCATCATCGCCAGAGTACCGGGGAAAGAGCCGGTGCGCCACCAGTTACCATTTGAAGAGACAAACCCCCATCCCAGAATGCCATATCGGTCATTTCTGTCAGTCATCATCCTTATGGTCTCATCAGATAGAAGCTGGCTCTTGTATCCGTGACCATCAACTGAAAGTAAAAACCTCAGCATATCGGGAGCAGTAGCTATCCAGCCCCCAGCAGAGCCAAGTGACTCAATATCATTGCCTCCGTAGCGTGCAGGAACCATCTCGCCGGTACCATAAATTGAGAGCTTTGGTATGGCGTCTGCCTGTTCATAATATACAACTTCGTATGGTTGACGACCCTCCTTAAGGTTAAAACCGAGCGAAGAGTCATAAATACCCAGTGGGAGGAATATCTCGTTACGACAATACTCGTCGTATGTCATGCCTGTCACGGCCTCAATAACCATTCCGAGTATAACATACCCAAGATTTGAGTATGACGAACCTGATCCGGGGGTAAAATGGAGGTTGCGGTCGAGTGCATACCTAACATAGTGCTTCGCCTCAAGAGGCATATTAAATGGGCCTCGCCTCGATATAACAGGGGTAATGAACATATGATCTCCATATCTGAGACTCCATCCTCCCCTGTGGGCAAGCAGGTGTCCTACCGAAATATCATAAACCCGTCTGTCACGGGGATTATCAAAATAGCTATCGGTAATAATACCTCCGGGGCCGAAAACCCGGTCATCCAAATTAATAAGACCCTCTTCAACCAGCTTCATAACCGCAACTGCGGTTATCAGCTTTGACACACTGGCAACCCTGAAACGATGATAGGGTTCAACTACAACCTTGCGAGTGGTATCGGCATAACCAAACCCCCTGGCATATACCAGCCTCCCCTCTCTTGCAATAGCGACTGAGGCTCCGTTAATATGCCATCTGCGCATAAAGGCCTCTATCTCTCGCTCTACAGGAAAAAATGCGGAATTACCGGCTGATATCTGGTTGGTGAGACGCACAGAAGAGAGCGTACTGAAATCAGCGCCGGCACCGACACGATGAGTTACTACACCGATGGGGGTGAAAAACAACAACATGACAGTAAGTACTATAGCCCTGCTCTTCATAAACCGGCAAAAGAATAAAAACTTTGCCAAAAGTATGGGATAATCACCATTCACACAAAAAAAAACACCATTAACAGATCAGCGCTTCTAATATGCTTCCAGCTAAGGGGCACCACATTTAGGGATATATTATAATTGAACATCTCCTGTTTGACAATAGAAAAATATAGCTTAGTTTAGTGATTCGAATATCCCCAGAGGTAAGTCCAATGAGAAAAGACCTATACACCATATCATCAGGCAAATGGCCCCTGGTATATAACAGGTCAAACTATCGCCTCATAATACTCATCCTTATACCGGTGCTTCATCTTATCAATCCAGAGAGGGCCCATACACAGCAGAGAGTGGCAGCTCACATACAGGAAGCTCTTTTCTATGCTGCTATCGAAGGTGATACTGCAAGAATAAACTCTTTGGCTGATGCCCGAATAGACCTTGACATTCAGATCGAAAACGGACTTACCCCACTGATTTTTGCTATTGTATACGAACAGAAAGAGGCGGCAGAATTGCTCATCAGAAGGGGCGCAGACCCCAACCTCTCTTCAGCAACCGGAGAATCGCCCCTGATGACGGCAATAAAAATTGGCAATATGACAATAGCAGAGATGGTTATCCGAAATGGTGGAGACATAAACCAGAGAGACATTAATGGGGCTACGGCGCTTCACTATTCAGCGCTTTACGGCTATTTCTATGAATCGGATATGCTACTCTACTACGATGCTAATCCTGAAATAGCGGCCAACGATGGCACTACTCCCCTTATGTGCGCAGTAATATCAGCCAGCTATGATATTGCCGACATACTGATCCGTAGTGGAGCAGATGTAAACAGTGTTGACAATATCGGCTACACTCCACTACTGATTGCCGCACAAAACGGTGACACTCTTACAATGGATCTGCTTCTTTTGAGTGGCGCCGACCTCTACGCCGTGGGAGACGACAGTTACAATGCTGCCGGCATTGCTGTAAGGGGGAATTTCCCTGAAGCGCTTGACTACCTCCTGCGCCAGGGCAGGCTATGGGATATTGCCAATGAAGAGGCGCATGGTCTCTGGCATGTAGCAGGCAGCTATCAGAGAAGGAATATGATATCTATTATACAGGAGTACAATATAAAGAGAGGGACTTTGCCACTTTTCAGCCAACTGGCTGTCTCAACATCTCTTCTTGCATCAAAACACCAGTCTTTTGCCGGAATTGGAATTAATGTCAAGCAGCCGCTGTACGGTACCGGGCTGGTTATCGGGATCGACACAAATCCATGGAGGTCCCGAATTTTGATAGAGGAAGATGAGTGGATAACACAATATGAAGACACCCGGTCACTGGCATACCTCGGGTTCTCATGGGATTTACCTTTGGGCAGCTCAGGAAGAAGAACCTTCTGGTCTCTCAACACCACACTAAAGGCTGCATATATGTTTGGAAATACCTTTCCGGGCTCTGACATAAGACCTGAACACAAAATAAAGATTATACCATCTGCAGGCATAAAGGCAGATATCGGTAATATACAGACAACTGTATCGGCCGAATACATTAATACGGAAATTTACAAAGGCCGACCTCTGTTTGGAAGGGTGACTGTCGGATACAACATCCATTTCAACGATATACGCTCAGACGGGAAAGAGATTCGGTGGAGATAGAAAACAAGGCTATGAAGATAAAAACCTTAGCTGTTATAGTGCTGATGACCCTGCCGGCAACCTCATGTGAAGACAATTTTCTCCTGTTTGTCGACTGCAGCGAGTGCTTTGCTACAGACCCCTCTGAAACGGTTGTAACCATTAAGCTTCAATACAGCCCGAGGCCGGGAAGCTCCAATTCATACCTCAACATTTATTCAGGCCCCGACACCGATGCTCCGCTAATCAGATCATTTCAACCCCAATGGGGAAGAGACATAACCGTTACGCTTGCCGTTAACAGAACCTACACCTTTGAGATGCTATACAATAGTGAAGATAAAAGCTACAGATCTGTTACAGCCAGAAGGTTGACAGTAAAAAAGACAGAGAATCTCTGTGACGACCCCTGCTACTATGTACCAAACCGCACAATAGATCTCAGACTGAAATACCAGTAGTGCCTTAAGTCATAAGCACCGCACTGGCCTCTCACTAAAAGGGGGCTGAGAAAAACATCAGAACTTCTCTTTCTGAAGAATTGTCCTCAACTCGTTACTATTAAGATCTTCATGCATTTCACCAGAGTCTGCTACCGAGATCTTTCCACTCTCCTCAGAGACCACAACCACAACCGAATCGGTCTGCTCGGTGATCCCGACTGCAGCCCTGTGACGCATACCGAAACGCTTTGGAATAAGTGGTGATTCGCTTACCGGAAGAGGACACCTGGCCGCCATTATTCTCCTGTTTTGAATTATAAGTGCGCCGTCATGAAGGGGAGCGCCGTCATAAAAGAGAGATTCAATTATAGGAGCGTTAATCTCACTGTCTATCATAACACCGCTTGCGGTATAGAGGTCAAGATTACTTTTTCGCCCTATAACAATCAGAGCTCCTGTTTTCGATTCCGACATGGAGCTCACGGCCCTCACTATCTCTTCTGCCTGTGCACGGGAGCGTAGATCAACTCCTCCTTCCGGGAAGAGGCTTGAGAAGGTAAACCTCTGATTACGGATATATCTGTTTCCCACAAAGAGAAGGAATCGCCTGATCTCCTGCTGAAAAACTATTATAAGTGCAATAACCCCGACACCTATTACCTGACCAAGAATAGTACCTATAAGCTCCATGTTAAGAGCCTTCACTATTAACCAGAAGAGATAGACAAGGAATATACCTATGAATATACTGAATGCCGCGGTACCCCTGATCAGTTTATATAACTGATACAGTATTATGGCTACAAGCACTATATCTATCAGGTCAAGAATTTTTAACTGCAACATCTCTCCTATAAAATAATATCAGTAGTTATAAAAGTAGTAAAAGCATCATACAGACCACCCAACACCCCCCATTTTATGAAACAGCCTTACCACCTCACATGCCTCTTTTACATCATGAACCCTTAATATACCGGCACCTTTAATAAGTGCGGCCATATTAAGAGCTGATGTTCCATTAAGAGCCTCTTCGGGCGAAAGAGAGAGGCTTTTCCATATCATAGACTTACGCGAAAGGCCTGCCATTACAGGTAGCCCGAATCGGCAAAACTCCTGCAATCTCCTGAGCAACTCAAAGCTCTGATGAGGCGATTTGCTGAAACCAAACCCGGGGTCAATAATAATATCACTCACACCAACTCCTCTTAATTCATCAATTCGCTTGCCAAACCAATCAAGCAGTGATTCGGTAACATCATCATACATCTTGTCTCCGTGAATATTAAAGGGGTTTCCCCGGTTATGCATCAGCACAAAAGGAACACTCAATCTGCCGGCCAGTCGCCCCATTTCAGTGTCGTAGGTTCCCCCGGAAATATCATTTATCATATCTGCTCCACAGTCGAGAACAGCCCGACCTGCAACAGCAGATCTGAAAGTATCAACAGATATTATTGCATCCGGGAACTCTCTTCTAAGCAATTTAAGTATAGGAATAACCCTCTCCATCTCAACACCTTCAGTTACAAAACAGGAACCGGGTCGTGTTGAGTAACCACCAACATCTATAATTGCTGCTCCGGCATCAATCATAGAGCCGGCGGCCTTAACTGCAGCATCTTCAGTTAAGAAGCGCGATCTGCCATAGAAGGAGTCGGGAGTTAAGTTTATCACCCCCATCACCAGAGGCAAACTGAGCTTAACAGAGCGGTTGGCAAAGAATAAACTATCACTCATTACTTTAGTAATAACATAGTTATCGCAAAAGTAGCGTATTATTGCTTAAGCTGCCAATTTAATCTATTTTTAGTGATGAAGGAATTAATTAAATTTGCCAATAACAAGAGAGCGAAATAACAAAACAGATCACAAGTACCTTTACTGAATGAGACTTATTGTTATAGAGGGCATCGACGGGGCTGGCAAATCGACGCAGATAGAGCTGATAAAAGAGATGCTTGGAAAGTCGGGAATAGAGAGCGAGCATCTCCACTTTCCAAGAACAAAAACACCCTACTCTGGCGAACTGATAGCACGGTTTCTGAGAGGAGAGTTTGGGTCCGTCTCAGATGTTGACCCTTATCTGGTGGCCATGCTGTATGCTTCTGACCGCAGAGATGCGGCACCCTGGATCAGAGAGTGGCTCGAAAAGGGGAAGGTCGTGATTCTTGACAGGTACACCTACTCGAATATTGCCTATCAGTGCGCAAAAACCGAGAGTGGCGCCCCCAGAGAGAGACTGAGGGAATGGATACTCTCACTGGAGTTTGATCATTATAAGATACCGGTTCCGGATCTCAATATCTTTCTTGATGTACCGCTGCGATTTTCAGAATCTACCCTGAGGAGTGACAGAGGGAACGACAGCGACCGCTCCTATCTTATGGGACAAACAGATATACATGAGGCTGACAATCAATTTCAGAGGAAGGTGAGAGATATTTATATAGAGACCTCTCAAAAGGATAGCCGACTTACTCTTCTTGAGTGTTCCGATGAAGATGGCAACATGCTCTCAAAGGAGATGACATTCAAAAAAGTTTCAGACCTGGTAAGGAAGGTTCTGAAAATATAGAGGCAGAACAAAATAATACCCGACACACTTAGATAGTTGTTGTATGAAGCATATAGTATTGATAAGCAGAATCGCGGGCGGCCTTCTCTTTCTCTTTTCGGGATTTGTAAAAGGCATAGATCCTATCGGATCGCAGGTTAAGTTTGGTGACTACTTTATTGCGGCAGGAGCAGATGTGCCGGAGATCATATTGCTTATAATGGCAATGGCGCTCTGTTTCGCAGAATTCATGATAGGCCTGCTGCTTATAACAGGTTGGTTATACCGCTATGCCGTATATGGTTACGCGATATTCATGGGGCTGTTCACCCCCCTGACCCTTATCATAGCCATATTTGACCCGGTTAGTGATTGCGGCTGTTTTGGAGATGCTATTATAATGAGCAACTGGGAGACCTTTTTCAAGAATCTGCTATTTATAATACCGGCAGTTATAATGGTTCAAGGCATCAGAAAAGAGAAGGCAGAGGGCACCGGGTTCAAAAATATCACCGAAACCACATTGGCTTCACTCCTGTTTATACTATTTATGGTCTGGAACCTGATATACCTGCCAATCATAGATTTCAGGCCGTACAGTATTGGTGTCAATATCGAAGAGGCCATGTCGATACCTCCCGATGCCCCACAGGCGGTATACGATATCAGGCTTGTTTATGAAAGAGAGGGGCAAAAGAGAGAGTTCACGCTGGATGACTACCCCGCCGATGACACCTCCTGGGTCTTTGTTGAGCAGATAGTGAAGGTGATTGAAGAGGGATACACCCCGCCGATAACATCATTTGAGTTTATATCGCCAAATGAGAGTAATGAGACCTACAGGGTACTACAGAGCCCGGGATATGTACTGCTTATGATAGTGCCCGATCTTGAAAAAGCAGGAAGTGGCAGAGTGGAGAGAGGCATATCTGCGGGGAAAGCCGCATCTGAAAATGGCATAGGGTTCTGGCTCGTCACCTCCACAACAGGAAGTCTGCTTGAGCAATACAGAGAGAGTACAGATGTTCTGCTGGCTGACCAAATAACCCTTAAAACAATAGTGCGTACCAACCCGGGATATCTTCTTCTCAGAGAAGGAACAATAGTGGCCAAGTGGTCATACGCATCGCTTCCGGCAGAAGAGTGGTTCAGTGGCAGCCTTACCGGGAAAAGGGTGGGCGAGCTTAACAGGTATAGACAGGGAGTAATACTGGCTCTCTTTGTTGCCATATCTGTTATAGCAATCTTTATAGCCCGAAGACACCGAAGATGCGGACATAACTCAAAATAAACAGATAGTAGCCATATGAGGAAAAGAGTCGTTGCAGGAAACTGGAAAATGAACCTCACTCTTAATGAGGGTGTGAACCTGACAAAAGGGCTGGTGGAAAAAGTTGATA
Organism: Bacteroidales bacterium; assembly: GCA_007132995.1. GTDB lineage: Bacteria > Bacteroidota > Bacteroidia > Bacteroidales > VadinHA17 > SLNP01. Next base: position 30,554 of record SLNP01000014.1, read on the forward strand.
TCTCAGCCATTGATAATATAGCTGTCATCATCTGCCCCCCACACACGCACCTTCAGGTCATAAGTAAAATTGTCAAGGGCTCTGGCCTTGAAACAGGCGCTCAAAACTGCAGCCATAAAAGTGAAGGCGCTCTTACAGGAGAGGTGTCGGCAGAGATGATAAAGAGTACCGGCGCCAAATATGTTATAGTTGGTCACTCAGAGAGACGCATACACTTTAATGAAGATAACGAGGTTCTCCTAATGAAGTGTGAAAGGGTAAAGGAGTCCGGATTAACACCAATCTTCTGCTGTGGAGAGAGCCTCTCAGAGAGAGAGAAGAACAGCCATTTCAACAGCATTAAGAGGCAACTTGAAGAGGGTCTTCTAAGGATGGATCACAGCAGCTTTTCCGGAACCATAATAGCCTACGAGCCGGTATGGGCTATCGGAACAGGATTAACAGCTACTCCGGAGCAGGCCCGGGAGATGCACTCCTTTATCAGGGGAACTATAAGAGAGAGATATGGTGCAGAGGTAGCCGAAAACACAACTATACTTTACGGAGGGAGCTGCAAACCCACAAACGCCGCCGAACTGTTTTCCGGAGAGGATGTAGATGGGGGTCTTATAGGTGGTGCCGCACTCGATGCAGGGCAGTTTACAGGTATCATTGAGGCACTGATATAAGCGACCCTCCCATGCCCGGGGCCCCCTGTACCAGTAGCTTATAGCAACTTTTTTTTAAAAAAACAGATACCATGAGATTGCTGTTCCTTATAACTTTTTCGACTCTGCTCTGTTCGGCTGCAGTGTCGGGACAGGCATCCCGTCTGGTATCTGAAGATGAGGAGGGTTTCAAGGATGACCTCATACGATTCATGGGGGTCAATCTGACAAGTGACCAAGAGGCGGTTAAGGAGAGATTTCTGACTGTTTGGGACAGCATCGCCATGCGCACCGGGCTAAGGCAACAGCTGCACCATGTAACAAATCAGTATGCCGGAAGGGGTATGCGCCCTGCACCCGATTTTATTCGCTACATGAGAACTATAACAGCCTTTACCTCAACAGCAGAGGGCGCCGACAGGCTGAGCGGATGGCTCGGTTTGATATCGGGGGCATTGTCAAATCCCAACATAGATAACGAAGAGATTAACAGGTTTCTTGAGGCCTCTGAGCTGATTGTCAAAGAGAGGTTGCTCTTCAGGTCGGGTGCGGTAAGATGGAGGTTAAAAGTTGGCAGTTATAGTTTCGAGGCCGGAAACAGCCTTAAACTGGTTATCAGTAATGCCGATATAATATGCTATTCACAGGGCGACAGTACCGCTATATGGGGAACCTCGGGTAATTATTATCCCGGCAGCCATATATTTTACGGAGATGGCGGACGGGTCACCTGGGAAAAGGCAGGTTATTCACCAGATCAGGTCTATGCCACTCTCCCGGATAGTTTCACAATCAACATGAGACGCAACAGCTACACCGCTGACAGCGTGTATCTTTATCACAACGGCTTCTTTGACGCTCCGGTGGCGGGAAAGTTGACCGATCAGGCCTACAGCGTTACCGGGTCTAACAGGATGAGATACCCGAAATTTGAGACATATGTGCATCAATTTGAGATTAACAACATCTATGAAGAGGTTAACTACCAGGGGGGCTTAACTTTCGAGGGTGAAGTCGTTATGGGCAACGGAACCCCTCATAACCCTGCAAGACTATCTCTCTTCCGAAACGACACACTCTATATCGTCACAAGATCGGTTCACTTCATGCTTATGCAGGAGTCAGCCAGCTCACTTGAGAGTTCAATGACACTATACCTTGACAAGGACTCTATATATCACTCCAATCTCGGTTTCTCATACAGCAGTACAAACAGGGAGGTAAGTTTTTTCCGTACAGACAGCCCTGTTTCACGAAGCCCCTACAGCAATAGTTATCACAACATTGACATGTACTTTGAGTCATTGCAGTGGGACATGAATGAGCCACAGATAAGAATGTCAAGGGCAAGGGGTGCATCTATCGGTACCGCAAGGTTTGAGTCTCACTCCTTCTTCAGAAGAGATCAATTTGAAAGAATGCTCTATTTCGATGATGTGCACCCGCTATACTCGTTAAGAGCATTTGCAGAGGCCTACTACTCAGAGACCTTCCCCATAGCAGAATTTGCAAGATGGCTTGGTAAACCTTATGAAAATGTTGTCTCAATGTGTATTGAGTTATCAAACAGGGGGTTTCTCTTCTTTGACCGCTCATCAAGTGAGGTAACTATAACAGATAAAGTTGGTGACTACATCTCTTTTTTTGGCAGGGGTGTTGATTACGACATCATCTCTTTCAGCAGTGAGGTGAATGCACCACTCGACAACGCCATTCTCGATCTCAGAAACAGCAACATAACCATTAACGGTGTACCCAGGGTCTTTCTGAGCGACTCCCAGAGTGTGGCTATATTTCCCTACAACCGGCAGATGGTACTCACCAAAGGGAGAAACTTTACTTTCGACGGTGTTGTGGCGGCCGGTCTCTTCACTATTTACGGGCACAACTTCTCTTTCAGCTACGACAGCTTTATGATCGATCTTGCAGATATAGACTCTATCAAGATAGCCGTTGAAACAGGTCAGTATGACTGGCGTGGGAATGCTGTCATAGAGGAGATAGACAACCTCATACAGCTTGGGTCTGCTGAACTTTTCATTGATGCCCCGAATAACAAATCAGGCCTCCGGGGCCTGCGACGCTATCCAATCATAAGTACCACAACCGACTCATATATCTTTTTTGACCGGATACCAGGGTTGGAGGGGATCTATGCTCAGGATGAGTTCTACTTCAGGGTCGATCCCTTTACCTACGAAAACATTGACCGTTACAAGATAGAAGATTTAAACCTAACCGGCACTTTCCATGGCGGAGAAATAACAGGATCTTTCAACCATACGCTTATAATACAGCCTGACAACTCTCTTGGAGTATCTTATCACATACCTTCGAACGGAATTCCTATATATGATGGCAAAGGGGTGATGTTCGATTACATTGGCATGAGCAATGAGGGAATGCGGGGAAGAGGAACAATTGAGAGACTGGGGGGGCGTACCGGTTCGGAAGAGTTCTTCTTCTACCCCGACTCAGTTATTGCAGATGCCACACAATACTCAATAACCGCATCGGAGCACCACCCCTATCCCGACCTGCTTGTAGAGGATGTGAAGATAGAGTGGCTAACCGACAGTGATGAACTATATGTATACAATACTCCGGGTAACAGATTCGACATCTACTTCAATAACACCATGCTTGATGGTCACATAGTGCATTCGCCTGATGGCCTGGCAGGGGCAGGAGTCATAGAGCGCCCCGACTCCAGACTTATATCAGACCATCTCTATTTCTCTATATCGGAAATAAGGGCCGACTCGTCAGATTACCAGCTGATATCACCGTCAGGTGACGGCCTTGCCTTTGTGGCTGAGAATGCATCTGCAACCATAGATTTCTCCGTTAATGAAACAAGATTTAACCTCAATACAGACTCATCGCTGGTAAGATTGCCAGAGGTCGAGTTTATCTGTACCATGACTGACTTTACCTATGACATGGAGGATCAGATATTGCATATGAATCATGCAGGGGCAGCCGAATCATCACTCATATCCCCTGAAGATCTTACCGCAATAGAACCGGATGAGCTGCTATCGCCAACCTTTTTCGCCACAAACAGAATCAGAGACACAATCAAGTTTCACTCCGCATCGGCATACTACAATCTGGAAAGTGATGAGATGACAGCATCGGGTATAAGCTATATTCCTGTAGCCGACGCGCTGATACAGCCTCCCGAAGGGACAATAACTGTTGGAAGAAGAGGAGTAATAAGAGAACTTAAAGGGGCAGTGATAGCGATAAACAACCGGCACCTGCTACATTCAGGTAATATAACCATAGAGTCTGTAAGAAGCTATACCGGATCTGCAACATACAACTATATAACAGATGCCGGAGATGTTTATCCAATATATTTTTCTGAGATAAGGGTAGACACCCTCAGATCTGGTGCCAGGGGATATGTGAGCATAGATGATCAGTTTATGCTTAACCGATGGTTCTCCTTCAATGGCGATGTAAGGCTCAACTCACTCAATGATCATCTCCTGTTCAATGGTGCTGCCGGCATTAACCACAACTGCAACACTGTTTTTACAGAAACAATAAGATTCAGGTCTGAGATTGATCCCCGGGCTGTTATGATACCTGTCAGCGACACGCCCAGAGATATAAATGAAAACATGATATTTAGCGGAACCTATATAAACACCGACTCAACCCATATCTATCCTGCCTTTCTGTCGCGGAGAAAATCGTGGAGCGATACAGGAATAATAACTGCAGAGGGATATCTCTATTTCGACGAATCTGCCGGCATATACAGAATTGCCGATATCTCGAGAATTGTTGACAACTCTCTTCCCGGCAACATGGTTACATTCGATCACAACTACTGTCTGCTTTACAGTGAAGGAGCCATAGACTTCGGAGCCGACTACGATCTGTTTCTCATGTCGGCAGCAGGTAACATCTCTCATGATGCCGGTGAGGGAGAGGTGAAAATCAGGTCTGTCATAGGGCTGGAGTTTCACTTCTCCGACCGGGCGCTTTCCATTATGGCAAGTGATATAAGGGGGGCGGCCGGACTGGAGGCGGTTAATATCAGAGATGACTTCAATATGAGAGGGATGGCAGATATGTTTGGAACAGAGGCAGCATCGACCATAGCAGAACAACTGGGGCTTTTCGGCACGGTTCGTAATATGCCTTCAAACTACAAAAAACAACTTCTGATAAATGATGTAACTCTTGTATGGAATGAAGAGAGCTCCTCTTTCAGGTCTACGGGCAAAATAGGCGTAGGTTTCATAGGCAATGAGGCGATAAATGTGTATATGGATGGCTATATTGAGATACAGAGAAGAAGAGCAGGAGATATGTTCGACATATATCTTAAAACTGATGACTCCAACTGGTACTACTTCTCTTATTTCAGAGGCAATTTGATGACACTCTCATCCAACAGCACCTATAACACCACTATCACAGAAGCACGCCTCCGTGACCGCAGACATCCGGAATCGACAACAAGAAGACCCTTCATCTACATGATAAGTGTTGACGACAGACTCCGCAGCTTCCTGAGAAGGATGGAAGAGGAGAATGAGGAGTACCGACAGTAATATAACCACTAACAGAAACCAAAATAAGAGAATGAACCTCTTCTTTATTGACCCTACCGACAATATTGAGTTTGTACTCGGCAATGATGAGTCGCACCATGCCATAAGGGTTCTTCGCCTTAGGAAGGGAGAGAGCATAACCCTTGCAGATGGTGCAGGTTATATCTACAACGCTACCATATCAGACCCATCACCCGAGGGTTGCAAGATAAAGGTTACCGATAAAAGAAGAGGCGATGATTACAGAGATTACTCTTTTCACATAGCCGTATCGCCTCTGAAAAGCAGTGATCGTTTTGAATGGTTTGTAGAGAAGGCTGTCGAAATAGGTGTTGACGAAATAACCCCATTGATATGCCACCGCTCTGTTAAAAGGGCGGTACGGAGAGATAGACTTGAGAAGATAGTTAAGGCAGCCATGAAACAGTCACTAAAGAGCAAAACAACGATAATAAACGATCCGCTCGACTTTACAGCTTTTGTCAAGTCTACCATGTCAGATGGCATAAAGGTGATAGCCCACTGCACTAAGGGAAGCAGGGCAGATCTGTCAGAGATAATAGAGGCTGGCAGGGACATAGTATTGCTTACAGGTCCCGAAGGTGACTTTACTGAAGAGGAGGTGGATTTTGCCTGCAGACACAACTTCCAGCCTGTAACCTTGGGGCACAGCAGACTGAGAAGCGAGACAGCAGCTATAGTATCGTGTCACACCGTATATCTGGCAAATATCTGAAACAACAGTGTTAAAGAGAGCTGTTCCCTCTCTTGCTGATCTTCTCCATAATCGTTGTTACAAGATGACCCGGAGCTTCTGGTACGGCAAGTGAAAGAAGGTGGATAATGTCATGATAGTGAGAGGAGAAACCCCAGGCGTCATCGAACAGATCGACAGAGCCGGCATCTATCTCAACATAAGAGATACTCCCTTTTTCTATATGGCTGACAGGCACTCTCATCCTTTACAGAATAACGCCCGGCACCGTTCTCTTATTGCACCCTAAGCTGTTTTCAGATTTATTTTGTGCTCTTCCATCAGCTTACGCATATTGATAAGGGCATACCTCATGCGACCGAGAGCCGTATTAATGCTCACTCCTGTAATATCAGCAATCTCTTTAAAAGAGAGCCCCGTGTAGTGTCTCATAATAACCACTTCACGCTGATCGGGAGGTAACATCCTTATCAATCTTCTGACATCGCTGACTACCTGTTTTTTAACAAGAGACTCCTCAATGTTGGGGTCAGAGAATTTCCTGGAGTTGAATATATCAGTCTCATAATCATCATTCGAGACAAGCCCCATCTGCTTGCTCCTTCTGAAATGATCAATTATGAGATTATGGGCAATACGCATTACCCAGGACAGGAACTTCCCGTCTTCTCTATACCTACCGGCATTAAGGCAGTTTATCACCTTCAGAAATGTCTCCTGAAAAATGTCTTCTGCAAGAGCCTGATCGCGGATATACATCGATATGTAGCCGTAAACACGGTCTTTGTGTCTTCTTATCAGCTCTTCGGTGGAAGAGTTGTCGCCATCCATACAACCTCTGATAAGTTCCCTGTCGGAAATCTTACTCTCCATAACTCACTCTGTTAATAATTATAGAGTAGAGATGTTGTATAGGCGACCCTCCTTTATTGTTTGTTACAGACTCAATATGACAAAGAAAGGGAAAAAAAGATATCCGAAAGTATTACTTTTGGAATTTAACATAATCTTAACCGGTACTTTTTGGTGAACAGAGAACAGAATTACATTGAGATCAGGGGTGCCAGGGTTCACAATCTCAAGGGTATAGACCTGGATATACCAATTAACTCATTCGTTGTAATTACCGGAGTTTCAGGCTCGGGTAAATCATCGCTCGCCTTCGACACACTCTATGCCGAGGGGCAGAGGAGGTATGTGGAGAGCCTCTCATCATATGCGAGGCAGTTTCTCGGAAGAATGAATCGGCCCGATGTCGATTTTATTGGAGGCATTCCCCCGGCAATCGCAATAGAGCAGAGGGTTAACAGTCACAATCCCCGCTCTACCGTTGGAACAACATCTGAGATATATGATTATATGCGCCTGCTTTTTGCCAGGGTTGGAAAAACCATATCGCCGTTTTCAGGACGGGAAGTAAAGAGATACTCGGCCGATGATGTGACAGACTTCATCGCTTTACTGCCCGGGGATACAAGAGTTGCAATCACCGCACCGGCAAATATTCCTGCCGGGGGAAAAGAGGATGAGTTTCTTGAATTCCTCAACAAGCAGGGATATATGCGACTCGAAATCGGGGGAGATATAGTAAGAATAGATAACCTTGCGGCAGAGGGTAATCAGAAGAGGCTTATTGCAGGAAAAACCAATGTGGTTATAGACAGGATAACTGCTTCAATGGGAAAAGAAGAGACTGGAAGAGTAGCTGACTCGATAGAGACAGCCTTTCAGACCGGCAGGGGCATCTGCTCAATACTTGTTTTTAATGAGGGTGGCTTCTCCAGACACAACTTCTCGGCAAATTTCGAGGAAGATGGGACAATCTTTATAGAGCCTACCGAGCATCTTTTCAGCTTCAATAACCCTCTTGGAGCCTGTCCCCAATGCGAAGGATACGGGAAAACCATTGGCATTGATGAAGATCTGGTTATACCGGATAAAAATCTCTCTGTTTACCAGGGTGCCGTTGCCTGCTGGAGAGGAGATTCGATGAAGAGATGGAGCGACAGGCTCATTAAGAATGCTGACCGGTTCAACTTCCCTGTGCACAGGCCCTGGTATAAACTGACCGATCAGGAAAGGGATCTGGTATGGAATGGTAACCGCTATTTTTTTGGACTGAACGACTTCTTTCAACACCTTGAAGCTAAGAAGTATAAGATACAGTACCGCGTTCTTCTCAGCAGATACAGAGGAAAGACAACATGCCCCCTATGCAGGGGATCAAGGCTGAGAAAGGAGGCAGAGTATGTTAAGGTGGACGGCCGATCTATAACCGAACTAGCAGAGATCTCCATAGCCGATCTGTTCAGCTTCTTTGATAACTACTCGCCAAAAGATGAGGAGAGGGAGGTAGGAGTACGGATTTTAACCGAGATAAGAGAGCGACTCAGGTTTCTCCTGAATGTGGGCCTCCCCTACCTCACGCTTGCCAGGGCTTCAGCAACCCTTTCAGGGGGAGAGTCACAGCGGATAAACCTTGCAACAGCTCTGGGCAGCAGCCTTGTAGGGTCACTATACATACTAGACGAACCCAGTATAGGGCTGCACCCAAGAGACACTGCACTGCTGACAGAGGTACTTCATGATCTTCGCGATCTGGGAAATACCGTAGTTGTTGTTGAGCACGACGAATCTATAATACGATCGGCCGATTATATTATAGACATGGGGCCTCTGGCAGGCAGGAATGGCGGGGAGGTAGTACTGACGGGAACCCGTGACACCATTGAGAAGGGTGACTCTCTCACCGCGGGCTACCTCTCCGGCAAACTGAGAATTGAGGTTCCGGCTAGAAGGCGTAAATGGAACAGCTTTATAGAGATAAAAGGAGCGAGAGAGAATAACCTCAGGAATGTTGATGTAAAAGTGCCACTGCGTGTCACCACATGTATAACCGGTGTCAGTGGCTCGGGGAAGACAACTCTTATAAACGAAGTTCTCTACAGATCTCTGCTGTTCAGAATAACCGGAAACAGTAGTCTCAGGCCGGGAGAACACACAAATATCTCAGGTGATGTCGAACAACTTAAGGGCATTGAGCTTATAGACCAGAAGCCGGCAGGAAGATCGAGCAGATCAAACCCGGTAACATACCTTAAGGCCTACGATGAGATCCGCAAGCTATTTGCAAGAGAGCAATCGTCTGTACAGATGGGCCTTACCGCTTCACATTTCTCCTTTAATGTGCCCGGAGGCAGATGTGAAGAGTGCAAGGGAGATGGTATAATAAGGGTTGAGATGCAGTTTATGGCAGATGTTGAGCTTACATGCGATATATGTAACGGCAAAAGGTTTTCCACGGATGTTCTATCTGTAAAATACAATGGTTTAACTATCCTGAAGGTACTTGAGCTGACGGTAGACGAGGCACTCACCTTCTTCTCATCACCGGATGACAAGCTGGCCCAGAAGGTGACAAAAAAGATTCGCCCTCTGGCAGATGTTGGTCTGGGATATATTCAGTTGGGACAATCGTCAAGCACCTTTTCTGGAGGGGAGATACAGAGACTGAAGCTGGCCTCATTTATTGGCCAGGAGAACAGAGGGGGGCATACCCTTTTTATATTTGATGAACCTACAACAGGGCTGCACTTTCACGATATCGCGAAACTGCTTGACTCAATAGATCTGCTTGTAGAGAAGGGGCACTCTGCCATCATGATAGAACATAACCCCGAAGTTATAAAGAGCGCCGACTGGATAATTGACCTTGGTCCTGATGGAGGCAATATGGGAGGAGAGGTAATCTTTACCGGTGTACCTGAAGATATTGTCAGGTGCGACCGGTCACATACCGGCCGCTACCTGAAAGACTCTATCTGACCCTGAATCCGAACATAATTGAAACACAGCCGCTTGTCGGGAGCCTGTCTGCAGAGCTGTCTCTTGGCACCTCTACCACTATCATGAGCTGCTGGCTTGCCTCGAGCCTGAAATCCCAGACCGATGGCTCTTCAGCATCCTCATTCGAATAGATAAGGTTACGGCTTGAATCATAAACCCTGAACCGGACGCCAGGCAACCTCTCTTCCCCGAGAATTGCCAAACGGTAATCCATATTTGCATAAAAGGTTTTGTATAGTTCGGCCTCTTCACCTTCTACAAGTATGGCTGCATGATAATTCCCATCATGGGTATAGTTACCAAGAAGGGGCAGGCAAACACGCTTTGCAAAACCCTTGCATTGGGCTTCAGCGTTTATGGAAAAAGCGGTGAATAGCAGTAGCGCTGGCAGTAATCTGTAAATCTTCATCTCCGGAGCTATTTAATGAATGAATTCCTGATATCAGCAACGGCCTCCCTGAGCTCGATAAAGATCTCAGGAGTAATATCGGCCTGAACCTCAGACCTCAGAATGGTAACATTGCTCTCTCTGTCAACCTCTGTACTTATCGGAGTGGAGGTGAGGGTTATCTTGTCAAATATGGCCTTTAGCGCATCTATCTGTCCTGCCACCTCCTCTATGGCAGCCATATCCCTGTTCTCATCAAGGAGTTCTGCGAGAATACCAATAGAGAGCTTCTGGTCAATTATGGTGGAAACCAGCATGTTGTCTTCAAATTCAGACATATCGACCAGCTGGGTAGCTATGTAGAGCCCCTCTATCCATCCGCCTGTAAGTACCAGGGCGGCAATAGCAGTCTGCTCGTTATCCTCCAGGTAGGAGCTGCTGTTCATGAATGTTTCTGCAACCACATCCATAATAATCTCCTTATTGTTTATGTTCTCCTCGAGTCTCTGAACAGCCTCTTCACTAACGGCATCCATTATCCCCAGACCTTCTGCCATACGCTTTGCAGCCTCCATATAATCAATAATTATTCTGGTCTGATCGTAAAGGCCCGCGTAGCTAAGATTACAGGTATAGATGCCCAGATTAAGCGCCATACTTCTGGTTGTAGTATAGTTGGAGGCGTTCTCAACGGGATTGAGTATAGATCGGTCAAATCTTGCCTCGGCCTGTCTTATAAGCATGGCAGACTCAAGCGGCGAAGGCATAGACCTGAATATTCTCTCTGCCTGTCTGATTTCGTCAAGAACCCGTTTGTCCGCCTCTCTCAATTCGAACATATCGGGTTCCCGTTCTTCCGGTTTGGTGCCGCACGACCTGCAACCCGTTACAACCGGCAGAAGCAGGAGAAGAACTGCCGATAGTGCTGTATACCTGATTATAGATCTGGTCATATCGCCATGGTTTTGGTTATCAAAATGCTCTACTAAAGTAGTACAATAATCTATAAACTGCAAAAAGGAGATAGTCAATACCCCACAGCCGGTTGAAAACCGGTAAAGCGGAAAGAGATGTCTACCCTTACTCGTAGCTGCTGAAATATTTCATAAACTGGGTACGCTCATATAGTACCGGTTTTTCAAAATTAAGATAGTTGAGACTTCCTCTGAAGCTATCAACAGAACTGAAGCCTTTCCTCTTCATCCATTCGGATATCTCACTATTCATAACACTCAGGTGTTCAACACCCTTGTGATATAAGAGAGAACATACCTGTACGGTATCTGCTCCGGCAAGCAGATATCGTACCGCATCATCTCCGCTGTGTACTCCGGTAGAGGCCGAGATGTCAATTCTTATGTCTGAAGCACTGGCCATACCCACACTCCTTAAAACATAGCGCCTGTCAGCGGCTGTACTGAAAACAGAGGCAGGCTCTATGCTCATCTTCTCTATATCGATATCCGGTTCAAAAAACCTATTGAAAAGGACTACCCCTCTGGCGCCCCTTTTATATATCTGATTTATGGCATAGAGAATATTGGAAAACTTGTAACCTAACTTAAGCACAACCGGTATATCCAATATATCGGCGACTCTTTCAACGAGGCTGTAGTACATCTTCTCGACACCATCGGGCTTCATATCTTTGCTGGTTGGCAAGAAGAAGGCATTTATTTCCAGGGCATCGGCTCCCGCTGCCGCAATGGTTCTGGCAAAATCGATCCACTCTCCGTCTGTAACACAGTTAATGCTGGGAATAACGGGTATTGAGAGGGTCTCTTTAGCCGATCTTATAAGATTAAGGTAGCCATCTACACTGTGCGATTTGGTATAATAAGAGATATAGTCATCTGCTTCAGGATAGGAAGAGCCTCCCCTCATGGTATGGCCATAGAGCTTTATCTGCTCTTCGAAAAGAGATTTCAGCACTACGGCGCCTGCACCACTCTCCTCAGCCTTTTTCAATTTATCAATGTCAGAGGTCAATCCACTGCTTGCTACAATGAGCGGGCTGTTTAGTTCAAGTCCCAGATACTTTGTCTTAAGGTTATCCATTCTGTTGTGGTTTTATAATTTACTGTCTCTCTCCAAATATACTACTTCCAATTCGTACAATGGTACTCCCCTCCTCTACCGCAATGGCATAGTCTCCGGACATACCCATCGATATCTCCCGAAATCTCTCATCATTTCTGAAAAAACTGTTCTTAACATTAGTATAGCAGTCGGTAAGATATTTGAACTCCTCCCTGATCTGCTCCCTGTCATCGGTAAAGGTGGCCATGCCCATCACCCCGGAAAAGATAAGGGAGCTCAATTTCGGGGAGCCTCCCTGACTAAAGAACTGCTCTATCTCCTCCATTGTAAAACCGTACTTATGCTCCTCTTTCGCTATATGAATCTGCAGTAAAACCCGTATTTTACGATCTGCTTTCAGTGCCTCTTTATTGACAGCCTCCAGTAACCTGACACTATCTGCCGATTCAATAAGCGAGACAAAAGGAACAACATACTTTACCTTATTTCTCTGGAGATGCCCTATAAGATGCCACTCTATATCACGCGGAAGAAGTGGCTGTTTGGCAATCAGTTCCTGGACCCTGTTCTCTCCAAAATTCCTATGCCCTGCATTATAGGCCTCCATAATAGATTCGGGAGATTCCGTCTTGCTAACCGCCACAAGAAGAACATCTTCCGGAAGCTCAGACTTCAATCGCTCTATATTATCGCGTATATATCCCATGCAAGGCTCATATTGTCCGCTCCAAAATTAAAAAAAAAGCCCTGTTTTACCACAGGGCTAATTCAATAATATTTAGTGCGAGCCTATGTAAGAAGATGTATAACCAGTCCGCTGCGCAGCTTCGGCTCAAACCAGGTTGTCTTGGGAGGCATTATGCTTCCTGTATCTGCAATACGAATAAGCTGATCCATCGATACAGGGAAAAGGGCAAAAGCGACCATCATCTCACCGCTATCAACCCTTCTTTGCAACTCCTCAAGCCCTCTGATTCCGCCGACAAAATCGATCCGTTTCGATCTCCTCAGATCCTGTATATCCAGAAGTGGAGTAAGTATCTGTTCAGACAGTATGGTAACATCAAGTACACCTATCGGATCATCATCATCGTAGGTATCCTCAAGAGCGGTAAGACTATACCACTGGCCATCAAGATACATAGAGAAGTTATGCAGAGATTCCGGCCTGTAAGGGCTTGTACCCTTTACTTCCACCTCAAAAGAGTCGGACAGCCTGTTGACAAACTCCTCAGGCGACAGTCCGTTGAGATCTTTGACAACCCTGTTGTAGTCGATAATCCGTAATTGATTGTCAGGGAAGTGTACAGCCAGGAAAAAGTTATACTCTTCATCACCGGTATGTCGAGGATTGCTTTCACGCTTCTCTTTACCCACCAATGCAGCGGCGGCAGTTCTATGATGTCCGTCAGCTACATAGGTACAGGGAACCTTTTCTGCAAAAAGGCGTTCTATCTCCCTGTTGGTGGCAGGATCTTCTACAACCCAGAAATGGTGCCCGAAACCATCTTCAGCAACAAAATCATACTCAGGCTCATTAGCGGAAACTACCTGATTAACAATGGCATCTATCGCATCAACATGAGGGTATGTAAAGAAAACCGGTTCAATATTTGCATCATTGACCTTCACATGTATCATTCTGTCCTGCTCCTTGTCTGGACGGGTGAGCTCATGCTTCTTGATAACACCGTTAAGATAGTCATCGACAGAGGCGCAGCCCACTATTCCATACTGAGTTACACCCTGCATTGTCTGGGCATATATATAGTACGAAGGCTGCTCATCCTGCCTGAGCCATCCTTTCTCCTGCCACTTGCGGAAGTTCTCAAAAGATTTGTCATATACCTCCTGCGAGTGGATATCGGTATCGGAGGGAAGATCTATCTCAGCCCTTGTTATATGAAGAAGAGACCGCTCTTTTCCTCTGGCCATCGCAGCTGCCTCTTCGCTATTCATAACATCATAGGGAAGACAGGCAACTTCCGCAGCGATATCTCTGGGGGGCCTTAGCCCTCTGAATGGTTTCACTATTGCCATCTATCTTATCTGTTTATGTAGTTGATATTATGTTTAGTTTACTCTGTATTGTTCATTGCCGGTGGCAAAGAAGTCGGCTATCTGACGCGCTGCCGCCACACCGGCATTGATATTAGCCTCCTTCGTCTGGGCTCCCATCTTCTTGTCGGTGAAGATAAATCTGCCAGGGAAATTCTCTTCAAGCAGAGCCCTGTTATCAGGGGCAATATCTGAAAGGTATGAGAAATCATCTCTCTCTTTCATAACATCGACAAGACCATCTTCATCTATAACCTCTTTTCTGGCAGTATTAACGAGAGTAGCTCCGGCAGGCATACTCATCAGTAGCTGTCGGTTAACAGACTTTACGGTCTTCTCATTCGCAGGAATATGAAGACTGATATACTGGCACTTACTGTACAGTTCCTCTGCACTGCCACATGGCTCTACTCCCGCATCCCTCATTTCCGACTCATCGGCAAAAGGGTCGAAGCCAAAGAGATTCATCTCAAAACCCCGTGCTATGCGGGCAACATTCTTTCCTACCCAGCCAAAGGCATGAATACCGATACTCTTGCCCCTTAGCTCCGTTCCTGCCTTACCCTTAAATCCGTTTCTGGCGTTATACAGCATCATCTGGAAGACGAGCTCAGCAACCGCGTTTGAATTCTGTCCCGGAGTGTTCATAGCTACCACCCCCTTTGCGGTGCAGGCATCAAGATCAAGATTGTCATATCCTGCTCCGGCCCTGACAACTATCTTAAGGTTTTTGGCCGCCTCAACAACTGATGCGGTCACCTTGTCACTTCTCACTATCAATGCATCCGCATCTGCCACAGCAGCATGTAGTTCAGAAGCATCACTATATTTCTCAAGCAGTACCAGCTCATGTCCGGCAGCCTCTGTAACCTCCCTTATCTGTTCTACAGCTGCAGGAGCGAAAGGTTTCTCTGTTGCTACTAAAATTTTCATAGACCTTATCTTTTTGAATGATGCCAGGGGTGCCGGCTGTTGCGACACCCCTGTCATCAAGGATTATAAACTACTTATCAGATTCAAACTCCTTCATAACCGAGACAAGTGCCTCTACACTCTCTTTGGGGAGTGCGTTATAGGTAGAGGCTCTGAAACCTCCTACAGAACGGTGACCGGCTATTCCGATCATGCCCCTGCTCTTTGCAAACTCCATGAACTCTGACTCAAGCTCCTTATACTCATCATTCATCACAAAGCAGATATTCATAAGAGAGCGATCTTCAACATCATTCACAGTTGTTTTGAATAGCCTGTTCCTGTCAATCTCATCATAAAGCATACCGGCCTTCTCAATATTCCGCTTCTCCATCGCCTTAAGGCCACCATTGTCTTTCAGCCAGTTAAGGGTCTGAACCGCTGCAAATACCGGAAGAACCGGCGGGGTATTGAACATGGATCCTTTGGATATATGAGTCTTGTAATTAAGCATGGTGGGTATCGGACGATCTACCTTGCCAAGAATATCCTCTTTTATGATGACAAATGTAACTCCTGCAGGGGCAAGATTTTTCTGCGCTCCCCCATATATGATTCCATATTTGGAGACATCAACCGGACGACTGAAAATATCAGATGACATATCGGCCACAAGTGGCACACTGACATCAAGATCCTTCCTCAACTGAGTGCCGAATATGGTGTTATTGGTTGTAATGTGGAAGTAGTCAGCATCATCAGGTATCTCATAGTTTTTGGGTACATAGCAGAAGTTTCTGTCTTTTGAAGAAGCAACCTCGACAACCTCTCCGAAGAACTTACCCTCTTTGATTGCCTTGCTGGCCCACTCTCCGGTGTTAAGATAAGCCGCCTTCTTCTGCATGATATTCATGGGAATCATGGCGAACTGAAGGCTTGCACCTCCGCCAAGAAAGAGAACCTCATAACCGGCGGGTATTTCCAGAAGCTCTTTAAAGAGAGAGACAGCCTCTTCCATTACAGCAACAAACTCTTTGCCCCGATGAGAGACCTCCATGACAGAGAGTCCTGTACCGGCAAAATTTTTCACTCCCTCTGCTACCTTGTCTATTGTGTACTGAGGTAAGATCGAGGGCCCTGCATAAAAGTTGTGTTTTTTCATATGACAATTTTTTTTTGTACGAAAACAGTTGGCAAACTATCGCCTGGCACAGAGACTCCGGCTGAGACAACCCGGACAGAGACTCTCCGGCAGAACTGTTTGCTGAAATATTTTCATACCAGATTTAAGAGATTAACTATTATATTTTTACTTCCCTGTTAGCATTCAAAAACCAACACATAAAGGTGACGGCCTGAATACCAACTCCTTAATAAGACAATACAAAACAGAAGAACACCAACCGTACAGGGGCCGGAGCGCATTAAAAGGTAAAGATACCACAATCTCCCTATTGTTATATCTCTAACCAAAAAAAGATTATTCCACCTGCATGTCTGCTGTTACCCGGTCAGACTTCACCCTGTACCGGAGTAATTATCGCCCTCACCCGCTACTCGCAGCACACCACTGCTAAGCTCCGGAACCTTTGCAGATATATCTGTTCTCAGGCAGTAACCTATACAGTCTCCAAGACCCTTGGCTATAAGCCTCTCATTCTGAGCGGCCTTTTTTATATACCCATTAATGTCTCCTTTGGCAAGCCTGTATAGATCTACTGAAGCATTGGCCGAGTCGCATGAGGTAGCAAACAGTCCCGAATCAAGAAGCCGCCCACTTATAAGCCCCGCACACAGGGTATCCTCGATATTGAACTTGTCCTTCCAGCCGGCACACAGAATCACAACATCCCTTTTCAACTCAACAACTCTTTCGGCAACAGCAGAGGCGTTAAGAAAAGAGCCTATCAAAGTTGTGTGGAACGGCTCTGTCATCATAATGGCACGGGTTCCGTTTGTAGTTGTGTAAACCACCCTTCTGCCTGAGACACGCTCGGGGGTAAAATTGTCCGGTGAGTTTCCAAAGTCTGCAAAAGGGAGTTTAATACCCTCTCGCTCACCAGCCACAAGAACTCCCTCTTCACTATATCTTCTGGCCTCTTCAGTGGTTTCAACAGGTATTATGGCAGCCGCTCCATTCTCAAAGGCTGTAGTGATAGATGTGGTTGCACGAAACACATCTATTACAACTGCAACCGATTCAGCATTAATATAGCGGTCAAGAATGGCAGGACTTATACAGACTTCGATACTTTTCATAGCATACTAAACAATAACCGGCAACTATCTGCTCTTGTAAAAAGGAGGCTTAACCACTCTGGCAGCCAGCTCTTTCCCTCTGATCCTGATAAATATTTCGGTCTCATCAGGCCAGTAACCCCGGTTGAGATACGCCATGCCGATAC
Source organism: Bacteroidales bacterium (assembly GCA_007132995.1). GTDB lineage: Bacteria > Bacteroidota > Bacteroidia > Bacteroidales > VadinHA17 > SLNP01. The sequence continues at coordinate 48,139 of SLNP01000014.1, forward strand.
CGGCATTAATCATCGGTGACATAGTACCTGAGGTAACCTCTCCAATAATATCTCCATCAGAGTTGACTATCTCATAACCCTTCCTGGGTATTCCGCGATCTACCATAACAAAACCCTTCAACCGACGACGAACACCCTCCTCTTTCTGGTTAACCAGGAAATCTTTCCCCACCATATCAGAGCTCTTCCCGAGTTTGGTAATCCAACCAAGGCCTGCCTCCAGCGGAGAGGTTGTTTCATCAATATCATTACCATAGAGGCAAAATCCGCTCTCAAGCCTCAAGGTGTCACGGGCACCAAGCCCTGCCGGTTTAATACCAAACTCCTCTCCTGCTTCCATGATTCTCTCCCACAGGGCACCGGCCTTATCGCCGGGAACATATATTTCACATCCTCCCGAACCTGTATAGCCGGTTATGGAGAAAAGCAGATCATCAATGCCTGCAAGAGATATATTGCGGAATGTATAATACTCCATCTCAGCCACAGGTACATCGGTAAGCTTCTCCATAACCTTAATGGCCAGTGGTCCCTGAACAGCCACCTGCGCAATATCATCTGAGACATTGACAAGGTTCCGCCCGGGCACTATGCCGAAAGGTTCAGCATACCTCACACAGTGGTTCCAGTCCTTCTCGATATTCGATGCATTGACAACCAAAAGGTACTTCTCCTGATTGTACCTGTAAAGAAGCAGGTCATCTACTATGCCGCCGCTGGCGGTGGGGAAGCATGTGTATTGAATCTTACCATCGAAAAGAGCCTCTACATCATTACTGGTAATATATTGCAGATATGCGGTAGCCCCGGGACCGGTAACCATAAACTCTCCCATGTGTGAAACATCAAATATGCCAACCTTCTCTCTGACATTGAGATGTTCGGACTTAATTCCCTCAAACTCAACCGGCATATCATATCCGGCAAACGGAGCCATCTTTGCCCCTGCTGCCCTGTGCAGCTCAGTAAAAGGCGTACTCTTTAACATAATTGTAATCCTGTTTTGTTGAAAGGCTAAATGTAAAATAAATTGCACAACAATAACCTGAGCAAGGTCATTATTGCAAAAAAGGAGATGACAGACCGGTTTGTCAGAATTCGATAATCTTGAACTCTACCCTCCTGTTCCTGGCTCTTCCCTCTGCGGTCTCGTTGGTGTCAATTGGCTGAGACGATCCATACCCCCTTATCTCAACCCTGTCAGCTCTTATACCCTTACCGGTAAGATATGCCGCAACCGAGCCTGCCCTTTCACGGCTAAGTGAGAGATTCAGGGATTCACTGCCGGTGCTGTCGGTATGACCGGAAATCTCAATTCTCATACCAGGGTTGTTCTGCATGATACGCAACAGCTTCTCAAGCTCGCTAAACGACTCTGCGGTCAATATAGCACTTGCGGTCTCAAAGAATATATTCTGAAGAACCACCCTCTGGCCAACCTCCATCTTATTCATCAGGATAACTATTGAGTAGCTGTCGCCCGCAACTGTCTCCGGTATCTCCAGAGAACGCATATCAGATATATACCCGTTGCTTCGTATCTCGGCCATGAACCTTCTTCGCGCACCCACATTCATCCTGAAAAAGCCGGTCTCTTCAGAGGTAATCGCAGATGCCACAATCTGACTGCTGACAGGATCAATAAGGTCTATCCTGGCCAGTAGCGGAGTCCTGTCGGCCGAATCGAGAACCCTGCCCTCTACTATGAAGACGGCCTCCTCTTCCTCCTCTTTGGCAACCTCCCTTATTATCTCTCTTACAACTACGGTATCGACTACCCTTACAGTATCGGACCGTACAATCTCCGGCTCTGGTTCTTCTTCTTCTACTTCAGGCTCAGGCTCCGGTTCAGGAGGAAGCAATCTTGCTTTGTAAATATCAAAACCACCAAACCCACCTGGTCTGTTTGAGGCAAAATAGAAGAGACTGTCATCTGCTGCAGACCGGGTGAAGTGGATATCATCATATGGTGAATTAATCGGAACACCAGCATTAACAGGCTGTGACCAGCTGCCGTCATCGAGCCTGATGGTATAAAAGATATCGAAACCTCCCATTGAATTGTGACCCTGAGAGCTAAACCAGAGTGTGTCGCCGCCGGCTGAATAGGCAACCCCCTCTTCATCAAAAGGAGTGTTGATAACAGAACCGGCATTAAATGGGGTTCCCCACCTGTTTTCACCAATCTTTCTGATAAAATAGATATCCTTTCCTCCCTCACCCCCACGCCGGGAACTTACAAAGGCGATCTCATCGCCCGTTGGCGATATTGCAAAAGAGGTTTCCGGAAAGGGAGAGTTAACCATCGCATCAAAGGGTCTGGGGCTTCTCCAAACTCCACCGCGTAATTCAGAGACCAGAATATCTCCTGCTCCCCTGTATCCGGCATATATATATAACCTGGTTCCATCATCGCTCATGAAGAGAGGCGATTCGGAGTAGTTCGAGTTTATCTTTCCCTCTACCGGCATTGCCAGGCTCCACCTCCCGCTGCCTCTGGTGGAGATAAATATCTTCTCATCAGGCATGTTATCGTCATAACGGCTTCGCGACCTATTGTCAACAGGCCTGCGGGAGGCAAAATAGAGCCGCAGATCATCAACTCCGGGCACAGGGCTGTAATCATCGGCAGCGCTGTTAATGGTCTCGCCCATGTTAACTATTTCTATGCGGGCGGTATCTGAAGTTATCGATATTGCAGCATTGCACTCATCTATGAATCTCTTCACGCTCTCCAGGTCTGCCCTCCGGTCACCATGCATGGCATCCATATACTTTGTATACATACTAAGGGCCTCTATAAACATACCGCTATACTGATATGCCCTTCCAGTAAGCAGAAGGATATCATCGGCAACACCAGGGTCTGACTCAAGTGCACTCAAAAAAAACGGCAGAGCCTTCTCTCCGTTAAAGGTAAAGAGGGCAGTCACACCTATCTTATAATTAAGTGGCGCATAGTTGCTATTGTGGTCATACGCCTTGAGATATTCTCTAAAGGCTTCACTATACTCATTAACTCCCCTTGAGAAGTGCCTCTCACCCGCTCTGACGCTACGCCATGCATCGTCAAACCCGGGTTTGTCGGTTCTGAAATCTCTTCTGTTAATGGAAACATCTTGCTGTCCGGCAATATCCGAAAAACAGAGAGCTATCACTACAGTCAACAACAATAATCTTTTCATGCTCCGGTATATTTATTAAGGCAACAAGCATATAGCCCTGCACATGCTCCACTTTAAAAGCCACATTGCAATCCGGACTATGAGACGGCCGGCCAAATGCTAAATTACTCTTTTTTTTTATTACCCCTTCACTGTACAATACATTATATATAATATGTGCTTATTGCCCTTCCCGTCATCTCATGACCTGTACATCTGAGCCGGCAACATAAAGAACCCAAGGCTGTCAAAGGCATATTAAGCATCTTCGGTTCTGCCTGATGCATCCTGCTCCATACTTTTTTATATTTTTGCGGATAACAATTGGGATTAGCGATGAATGCGTACAGATACATTAAGACCGAATACCTCGACATGGTGTCAGGAGGTGACAAAGGGGTAATTTCAGAATTGGTGGCACTCTTCAGCGATCAGGTTGTTGAATTTCACAAACAAATGGAGGAGTATCTGGAAGAGCACTCCTATAAGAAACTACGCATGATAGCTCACAAAGCGAAATCTTCAGTCGCCATAGTAGGCATGGAGGCGCTATCAGAAAAATTGAAAAGACTCGAATTAAAAAGTGATGAGGGTAATGCCAGGGAGGCAAGAGAAATAGTAGATTACTTTGGCACGGAGACAACCGAAGCCATTGAGGAGCTGAAGAGATACATAGATAGCTTATGATCAACATCGGGAAGTTGGACAATGTTGACCTTGTAGAATTCAGCAGTGACACCATCAATGCGCTGGCCACCGAAGATCTCAAAGAGAAGATATACGAAGTACTAAGAGATGGAACCGGAAAAATGGTCGTTGACCTTAAGGGTGTAAGATACATAGACAGCTCAGGATTCGGACTCCTTCTCTCAATTACCAGGGTGGCAAAAGAGAACTATTGCAAAGTGAGATTCTGCTCGATAGAACCGGAAGTAATGAAGGTTCTCAGGATGTTGTTCCTGCATACAGTATTCACAATAGACACAAACAGGGATAGCTCAATTGCCGCCTTCAGGGCCTGACAGCCCGCTCAACCCTCCCTGCTTCTTATTGTGATGCCCTCGCCCTCTGCCACGGCCACGATACTATCACTCTTCTCAACCTCTCCTGCGATTATAGCTCTTGAGAGCTCATTAACAAGCGCTTTCTGAACCAGCCTTTTAACCGGCCTTGCACCGAACTGTCGGTCGAACCCCCTATCGGCAAGCCAGTCATAGACACTATCATCTACCGAAAGCTCTATATTTTCAGCACTCAGCATTCCCACTACCCTCTCAACCTGTATAACGGCAATCTCTCTCACATCGGCTCTGCTCAACGGATTGAACAACACAACCTCATCTACACGATTCAGGAACTCCGGCCTTAAAACCCTCTTGAGCAGAACATTGAGCGCAACAACTGTCTTCTCTTTCCCGGCAGCAATGTCATCTCCATACTTTTCATTCATCTCCTCAATAATATCCGAACCAAGATTTGAGGTCATTATTATTATCACATTCCTGAAATTAACAACGCGACCCTTGCTATCTGTTAGTCTCCCGTCGTCAAGTACCTGAAGGAGGATATTAAAGAGATCAGGATGCGCCTTCTCAATCTCATCAAGAAGAACTACAGAATAGGGTTTGTGTCTTACAGCTTCGGTCAACTGTCCACCTTCATCATAACCAACATAGCCGGGAGGAGCTCCTATAAGACGGGACACTGAATGCCTCTCCTGATATTCAGACATATCAATTCTGGTCATCAGGTTCTCATCATTGAAGAGCAGCTCAGCCAGTGCTCTTGCTAACTCTGTCTTGCCAACCCCTGTAGAGCCAAGAAAAATGAATGATCCGACCGGACGGTTCTCGTCCTGCAAACCGGCACGGGAGCGCCTCACAGCATCTGAGACAACAGTTACAGCCTCACTCTGGCCAACGACCCTTTCCGACAGCTTCTCTTCAAGCCGTAACAGCTTCTCTCTCTCACTTTCAAGCATCCTGCTCACAGGTATCCCTGTCCATCTGGAAACTATCTCTGCAATATCCTCGCTACGCACATCTTCTCTTATAAGGGCACCCTTATCGCGCTTCTCGCCAATAACTCTCACAAGATCCCCTACCTCTTTTTCTACCTCCGGTATCTTGGCGTATTTCAGCTCTGCCACCTTTCCATAATCACCACTCCGTTCCGCTTCATCAGACATATCCCTTAATCGCTCAAGCATATTCTTCCGGTCCTGCATCTTATCAACTATCTCCTTTTCTGCCTGCCAGGACTTACGAAGTTCATCATTTCTGGATTTGAGTTTGGCAAGTTCGTCTGCCAACTCCTTCTCCTTCTGCCTGTCGCCATCGCGCCTTACAGCCTCCCTCTCCACCTCCAGCCGCCTGATGTTCCTGTCTGACTCGTCGATCTCTTCCGGAAGGGAGTTCATCTCCAGCCTCAGGCGGGAGGCTGCTTCATCTATCAGGTCTATAGCCTTATCAGGAAGGAACCGGTCGGTGATGTAGCGATACGAGAGATCGACCGCTGCAATAATAGCATCATCTCTTATTATCACTTTGTGATGTGACTCATACTTCTCCCGGAGACCGCGAAGTATAGATACTGAGTCAACCCTGTCGGGCTCATCAACAACTACAACCTGAAACCTTCGTTCCAGCGCCTTATCTTTTTCGAAATATTTCTGGTATTCATTAAGGGTAGTAGCCCCGATAGCCCTTAAATCACCCCTTGCAAGAGCAGGTTTTAGAATATTGGCGGCATCCATGGCTCCCTCCGATTTACCGGCACCTACCAATGTGTGTATCTCATCAATAAATAGCACAACTAAACCTTCAGAAGAGACCACCTCGTTTACCACAGATTTGAGCCTCTCCTCAAACTCTCCCTTGTATTTGGCCCCGGCAATCAGTGCTCCCATATCAAGTGAATAGATGCTCTTTGATTTGATGTCCTCAGGCACATCTCCCCTCACTATTCTATGGGCAAGTCCCTCAACTATAGCCGTCTTGCCCACACCGGGTTCACCTATAAGGATGGGGTTGTTCTTCGATCTCCGTGTAAGAATCTGGAGTATTCTTCTTATCTCCTCGTCACGACCAATAACAGGATCGAGCTTGCCGCTGCGCGCAAGTTCATTAAGGTTAAGAGCGTACCTCTCCAGCGCGTTATAGGTATCTTCAGCGGTCTGGCTGTTTGCATGGCGCCCCTTTCTTAGTTCTGTAACGGCCCTCTCTACTGCATTACGGGTAAGACCACAGCTCTTAAGTATCTCCGCTGCACCTCCTCCAAAAGATATTAACGCTATCAGAATATGTTCAAGAGCTATAAACTCATCCTTCATCTCTGACGCTATCTTGTGAGATTCCCTCAGAAGTACAGATGATTGAGGAGAAAGATAGGTGTCACCACCAGACACAACGGGTAGTACGGAGAGCTTCTTGTCAAGCAAACTATCCATCTGCTGCTGGTCAACTTCAATCTTTGAAAAGATAAATGATAGGAGTGGCTCTCCGGCGCCCTTAAGGGCCTTAAGAATATGGAGCGGTTCTATCGACTGATGCCCCAAAGAGTGCGCCAAATCAAATGCATCCTGCAGAACCTCCTGCGACTTTATCGTATAATTATTACTGTTATATTTCATGATATTAGAGCATTACTTTAATACTTTATCCCGCCCCCAAGGTCCGGGTATCTCTTTTATCTGAAGGGGCATCAATAACCTTTCCACTATCAGCATGGATATGGTTTCATGACATTATGACACTGAAGGCACACTGCTTGGTGACAAATTTTACATAGAGAGGTAACTGTTATAATCTATGCGGCAGCCAACAATAATACGGTCATTAGGTTTTTTGAATTCATTTTACTACTTTCATCACTTGCTTAATTGTTTAATAAACCTATCTAACCATAGATGAGCGATAAGATACTAAGGGCCCTGATGCAGCTTTTCGCTATTATTGCAAGGCCCCAGAGCAGCGATACCGACAGGCGGGGGGTCGTTGAAGCATTCCTGAGAAGGCAGCTCAATCAGGAGCTGGTAAAGCAATACATCAAATATTTCGATGAATACTACCGTGAAGCTCAGGAGAAACAGAGAAAAAGCAGTCAGGACAGACGAACCTCTGCAATCGCGGTAAGGGTTCTTAGAATATGCACGCAGATCAACGACCAGCTTACACAAGATCAAAAAATAATTGTACTTCTGCAGCTGTTTGAATTTTGCAAGTCAGACGCAGCGGGAATAAGCAAACTGGAGCTTGAGTTTATTGAATCGGTTTCTGACACTTTCAATGTCTCTTCAAATGAGCACCAGCTACTCAAGGAGTTCATCATAAACGACTTCTCTAAGGTGCCCGAATCGCACGAAGTACTGGTAATTAACAGCAGGAAGAGTCTTGATGCTCCTTTTGCAAGGCATCTGATCAATGAGAGTTTGAAGTGTGAAATATGGGTACTCTTTGTACCCTCTGCAACCATGTATTTTGTTAAATACAGGGGTGCAGGAGAACTCTACATGAACGGACAGCTACTTGAAGAGGACAAGATATACCCCTTTAATCCGGGGGCTTCTTTACGCGACCCCAAATCCTCTCCCATCTATTACAGTGACATAATAAGGCAGTTCATCCGGGAAGATCTGAAGGAGTCGCGGGTTGTATATGAGGCCAACTCAATAATGTATAAATTCAAGGGGGGCAATGTAGGTATCCACCCTATGTCCTTTACAGAAGAGTCGGGCAGGATGGTAGGAATAATGGGGGCAAGCGGGGCAGGCAAGTCAACTCTTCTCAATGTACTCAACGGCACCAACACACCGACAGATGGAGCTGTGCTTGTAAACGGCACAGACATACACAATGAAAAAGACAAGGTAAAGGGCCTGGTAGGATATGTCTCACAGGACGATCTTCTTATAGAGGAGCTTACAGTTTTCGAGAACCTCTATTATAATGCGAAACTCTGCTTCGGTGACATGGACCCCGGGGATATCAGAGAGAAGGTCTTCGATACTCTCAGAAACCTGGGGTTATATGAGATAAGAGACATGAAGGTTGGCAGCCCTCTTAACAAGAAGATAAGTGGCGGGCAACGCAAAAGGCTTAATATCAGCCTTGAACTTATTCGAGAGCCATCAATAATGTTTCTTGATGAGCCTACTTCAGGCCTCTCATCCAGAGATTCAGAGAACATCCTTGATCTACTTAAAGAGCTGTCGCTCAAGGGCAAGCTGCTTTTTGTGGTAATACATCAGCCATCATCCGACATATTCAAGATGTTCGACAGGCTGATAATTCTCGATACAGGAGGATACCTTATATATAATGGTAATCCGATATACTCTATAGAGTATTTCAAAAGACTTATAAGCTACGCCAACTATAACGAGACAGAGTGTAACGCATGTGGAAATGTGAACCCGGAGCAGATTTTCAATATAGTTGAATCGAGGGTTCTAGATGAATATGGTCAGCCCACAAGCACAAGGAGGGTCTCTCCTAAGGAGTGGGGCGACAACTACAAAAACCACATTGAGGGTAAGGAGGAGAGCCCTGAACCGGGATGCGGCATTCCGAAAATCAATTTCAAAACCCCCGATAAGTTCCGGCAGTTTATGGTCTTTGTCAAAAGAGACCTGCTATCCAAGCTGGCTGACACCCAGTATCTGTTAATCACTCTTCTTGAGGCGCCGATACTGGCACTGTTTCTCTCATATCTCATAAAATACTATGACAGCAGTGCCAGAGATGCTGAGTACACTCTGCTCGATAATTCCAACCTGCCGGTCTATCTCTTTATGTCGGTCATAGTGGCTATATTCATGGGCTTGACCGTTAGTGCCGAAGAGATTATTAAAGATCGCAAGATACTTAAGAGAGAGGCATTCCTGAATCTCAGCTGGAACAGCTACCTCTCTTCAAAGGTTGTTGTTCAGCTATTTATATCTGCCATTCAGGCCTTCACCTTTGTTCTTATTGGTAATGCAATCACAGAGATCAGAGGAATGTGGTTTGAGTACTGGCTGGTACTCTTCTCTGCCTGGGCAACGGCCAATATGATGGGATTGCTGATTTCAGACAGTTTTAAGGCTGTTGTCACCATATATATACTTATACCTTTCCTGGTTATACCTCAGATAATTCTCTCGGGGGTTATGGTAAAGTATGAGAACTTAAATCCAAGACTCTCCTCTCCGGTCACAATACCATTATATGGAGAGGCCATAACTGCAAGATGGGGATATGAGGCACTTGCCGTGCTGCAGTTCAAAGATAATGCGTATATGAGAGAGCTCTACCCGGAAGAGAAGATAATGAGCATAACAAACTACCGGAAGGTTATATGGACCAATGCACTTCTTTCGAAAATTAATGATATTGAGAATGCCCTGCTACGTGACAGAATGGATGAGCATACCAGAGATGACATTGAGATATTACGAAATGAATTTCTTTCTGAGGGAGAAAGGGTAGGCTACATATTCCCCGGCATGGAAAAGCTTGATAGCGGACTCATATCGATGGAGTTGCTCGAAGAGGCCCGTGACTACATTGAGATATTGCGGAGACAGAATATAAGGATCTATAACGAGGCCAATGAGCGGAGAGATGCAAGGATAGAACACCTTATGGCAAAAGACAGAGAGGCGTTCCTTGACCTCAAAAAGAGGCACCATAACAACACCCTCGAAGAGTTTGTACGAAACAGCAACGAGAGAAACCGGGTTATTGAGTATGATGGGCGACTGGTTCAGAAAACAGACCCGATATTCAAAGATCCGGACAGCAGATTTATCAGGGCGCACTTCTACGCTCCGAGGAAACAGCTCTTCGGTCTCTTCATTGACACCTTCTGGGTCAATGTACTGGTTATGTGGGCCATGACCGGGCTTCTCTATCTGGCACTCTACTTCAGATTGCTTAAAAGAGCCCTTGATATGGCAGAGCTGCTTGCATATAAGATGAGGGGAAGAGGCAATGTGTAACCGGGGAGGATCTATTTAATAGACAGGATTGAATCATCCTTAATCCGGTAATCATGTATGCCGGTCATATAAATAGCTAAGGGATCGCTTGTGCGATCCCTTAGCTATTGTAGTGCAATCCTGTAAAACAACAAACAGCTTCCTTACTCTCAGGCATCTGCCATGCCTTACTCGAACAGAATCTGTTCAGGAAACCTATCTCATCACTAAGCAGGCCTGAGCCGGAGTTGAACTTATTCGTTGATCTCTATCATCTTGAACGGGACACGAATTATTGACTCGTAATCCTCACCCGCCTCAAGCATATCCTCATCATCCTCCTCATAGTACCAGTTAATCTCAACGGAGTTCTTAGCCTTGTGGATAGCTTCAAGCTTTTTGAATACATCAAGTATACATTTTGATGAACTGGTATTGAAATACTCAAGCTTGATATCAACGACAGTCTTATCCATAGGGGTATCCCTGTAGGAGTCAAGCCAGTCAATAATAGGTTTATAAAACTCTACGGAGTTCTCCGGAATAGAGCGCCCCTTGAGTTCAAAAACACCCTGTGCGGCGTCAAACTTAACAGATGGCGTTTTGGTTGTTCCTTCAATAATAATAGGTTCCATACTCAATAGGTTTTTATATTTTCAATCGGCTTTACTGTTGATTTTTATCTCCAGATAGAAGAAAGAGTAGCTTTCGTTATAATCTTCAAACAGGTACTTAAGTCTGTTCCCGGTCTTACGGGCAATATCTACCAGTCCGAGGCCTCCACCACCTTTTTCGGAAATCTTCTGGTGATTCAGAATAAATTTATAGAGCTCCTTTATCTCCTCCTTACTTGAGCTGTTTATCCTCTTTATCTTCTCCTCCAGCTTCTCTATCTTCTCCTTCAGAATGAAGTTTCCGGTAACAATGGTGTACGCACCGTTATCTCTCGAAATAAATAGCATACCAAAGCGATCGCCACTACCACCCTCATAATCCCGTGGAACGGAGTCAACATGGTGAAAGAGATTCTGAAGCGCCTCTACAAGCACATTATAAACCTTCTTCTTTAATTTGGGGGGCTCGTCAAGATCGACCATCCTCTGCTCTACGGCATCAAGGGTGTTATTTATAAAATCAGAATCGACACTACCCTTGAAATCGAGGATAACATCATCCGGTCTCCGTTCAGAAAGGTAGCTGTCAATATCAAAGCTCATGTAAGCTTCATTTAGTACAGGTGAGAAGTTTCAGTTAACAAATATAATAAAAATATGAAGCAACAAAAAGCAGCCCTGTTTGCATGCATCAGTTTTACGGGAAGATACCGCTTTTTTTTATGAACTATAGAAAAGGGTGTGACCAACGGCACCCTGCGGCATCTTATCACTTACGGAAAGAGCCCTCCATAACCTTGTAGTTATTCAGAGTGCACTCTATTGACCCGTTGTAGAGCTTTTGCCTGGATGAAGGTCTGAGCCCCAAATGCTTCATGGCGGCAGCGGCACCCGACAATATCCATACATCACAACCAACATAGTGATGTTTCAGCACCCTGCCTGTAGATTTATAAAAAAGCTCCAGCTCATCCGGCACTATTCTCTTGCCGTAAGGGGGGTTGAAAAGAACAATACCGCTGCGATTAACATTAAACGGGGCAGAAAAATCTTCCCTGTTAATCCTTACATCACCCTCCAGACCGGCTTTTATCACCCCATCTCTGGCGGCCCTTACTGCGCGCATAGATATATCACTGCCACCAATCTTTACGGTGACAGGCCTTATTCGGCGGTTATATCTCTCCCTGACCTTCATAAAAAGATGAGAGTCGTAATCACGCCAGTTCATAAAGCCGTAAAAGTCTCTCTTAAAACCGGGAGGGATAGCTGCAGCAATAAGACCCGCCTCAATGGGAAAGGTGCCCGAACCGCACATTGGATCGTAAAAATCACTATCTCCTCTCCAGCCGGTCAACATTATAATTCCGGCAGCGAGCGACTCATTGAGGGGAGCACCGGCCTGCAGCTTACGATATCCTCTTTTAAAGAGAGGCAGCACGGATGAATCAACCGACAGGGTCGCCTCTTTGTTACTGATATGAAGATTGACAGATATTCTGGGGTGAGCACTGTTCACAGATGGCCTCCTGCCGCTTCTGGTACGAAAGTGGTCTGCTATAGCATCCTTAACAACCAACCCCGGATATGCCGTGTGCTGAAAAAGAGGCGAATTGACCACCGGGGTCACAGAGAATGTGTCATTTTCTGACATAAGTGATGACCAATCTATCTTAAGGGCACCGCGATATAGATCATCACGGGATGAAATATAAAAGCCGCCCACCTTAACAAGAATGGAGAGAGCGGACCGCAGCATGTAGTTTGCACCATATAGTTGCTCCCTGCCCCCTTCGAAGGTAACCGCCCTGTTCCCTTTCTCTACTCCCTCTATGCCAAGAGCGCCAAGCTCCCCGGCAACAACATCTTCAAGCCCATAAAGGGTTTTAACCGTTATCTCCATTATTCTGTATCCTGAAGCCGATCAATATCCAAGGGCATCTCTGTAGGCCTCCGGGTCGGTGATAATTCGAAGTGCATTAATGATTACGGGGTCTTCTTCATTAATTACCATGAAATAGTTCTCCATATCCCAGATATCACGAGCTACCAGCCCCTTCATTATTCTGAAAAGCTCAGCCTCAGCTGCCTGAAACTGTTCTCTGCTAATTTCCACGCCTGCCTCACCGGCAACTTCAATAAATTGCTGCCGCTCATCGTCAGAAAACTCAAAATCGCGCCTGAATCTGTCAAAGTCCTCATATTGGGCCAACAGCCTGCTCCTGTTAGAGTCGACATACCCGAGGGTAAATCTTGTTATAGCACCAAGCCTTACCACCTCTCTGTAGAAGCTGTTGAATACCGTTGTATCAGCACCAATAAAGAGATCAGGCATGATTCCTCCTCCGCCAAACACGACTCTTCTGTTTACAAGTGTCTCTGCCTGAAGCGAATCAGGGAAAGCGATGTTAACTGAAGAGACCTGCTCTCCCCTTGCGTATCTGCTCATAAACTCCTCCATATATCTGTCATAACCGTCAGCGTAGGGACTCTGTATTGATCTACCTGAAGGGGTATAGTAGCGGGCAACGGTTAACCGTACCATAGATCCGTCAGTAAGCGTAAAGCCATTCTGCACCAAGCCCTTGCCAAATGTTCTGCGACCAATTACAACTCCACGATCCCAGTCCTGAAGGGCTCCCGCAAGAATCTCACTGGCAGAGGCTGAACCCTCATCGGTAAGCACCACAACTCTGGCATCGGCAAGCGATGTCTCCGAAGAGGATCTGAAATCCTGTCTGTCCATGCTTTTACCCTCAAGGTATACTACCATCCTGTCATCAGAAAGGAATGCGTCTGCTATAGCAACAGCAGGGGCCATGACACCACCTGAGTTGCCGCGAAGATCGAGAATGATATTTTTCATCCCCCTCTCCCTGAGCTTCTCTACCGCCTCATTGAACTCATCTTCGGTCGACATTGAGAACCGGTTGAGCTTTATGTAACCAGTCTCCTCATCGATCATATAGGAAGCATCCAGACTGTTAACAGGTATTTTATCGCGGGTTATGGTAAATTCGGTTATTCCGTCTGTGCCCCGTCTGTAAACACCTACCCTTACTTTAGTACCCTTTTCGCCCAACAATCTGTTACGAACCCCGGTAGTGGTAATAGAGACTCCGGCAACATCCTCATCCTCTATGGTAACAATCCTGTCGCCCGGCATAATCCCAACCTTCTCGGAAGGTCCGCCCGGAATTGGTGCTGTAACAAGTATGGTGTCATTCAGAATGTTGAACTGGATACCAATGCCCTCGAAGTTCCCCAGGAGTGGTTCATTCATTTCCGCCACCTCATCTGCAGGTATATACGCAGAATGAGGATCGAGCGACCTGAGGAGCGCCACAATGGCATCGCGGGTAACCATCTCCATATCGACTGTGTCGATATAAAAATTCTCTATAAGCCCGAGAAGCCTGGCTATCTTGAATGTTTGCTCACTCAGCAGTTGTGCATTAAGCGAAGGGATAAGAAGCACAAACAGCGCTACTGTAACTGTACCCTTTTTAAAAATATTGATAATCTTCATACTACTTTAATTAATGATTTACTCCCACTCGATGGTGGCTGGAGGTTTGGAGCTGATGTCATAAACAACCCTGTTAACCCCGACAACCTTATTGATGATCTCATTGGAGACATCAGCAAGGAATTCATACGGAAGGTGCGACCAGTCAGCTGTCATTCCGTCTGTCGAGCCAACGGCACGGAGTACGACAGTTCCCTCATAGGTCCTCTCATCACCCATAACCCCTACTGACTGGACAGGGAGCAGCATTACACCGGCCTGCCAAACCTTATCATAAAGCCCCTCCCTGCGAAGCGCCTCTATAAATATGTTATCTGCACTCTTGAGTATATGGAGTTTGTCTGCCGTAACCTCACCAAGAACCCTTATGGCAAGCCCGGGGCCGGGGAAAGGGTGCCTTTTAAGTATCACACCGGGCATTTCAAGAGCCTCACCTACTCGCCTGACTTCATCTTTAAAGAGAAGTCGAAGAGGTTCCACCACATTAAGATTCATCTTCTCAGGAAGCCCTCCGACATTGTGATGCGATTTTATGGTGACCGATGGGCCGTTGACAGAAACCGATTCAATAACATCAGGATAGATGGTGCCTTGAGCCAGCCACCTTACACCCTCAAGCTTTGAGGCCTCCTCTTCAAATATCTCAATAAAGACCCCTCCGATAATCTTTCTCTTTGTCTCCGGATCGGATATTCCCTTAAGGGCTTTGAGAAACCTGTCAGAAGCGTTTACTCCTATAACCTTAAGCCCAATATCCCTGTAGGTTTCCAGCACCTTCTCAAACTCATTGAGCCTTAGTAGCCCGTTATCAACAAAAATCGAGGTAAGATTATCGCCTATTGCCCTGTTAAGCAGTATTGCCGAAACTGAAGAGTCAACCCCTCCGGAAAGACCAAGAACGACCCTGTCATTACCAAGCTGTTTACGGAGCGACTCTACTGTAGCCTCGGCAAAAGAGTCTGGTGTCCAGTCCTGGCGACAACCACATATATTGACAACAAAATTTTCCAGGATTCTCTTACCTTCTGTTGTGTGATACACCTCAGGATGAAACTGAAGGCCCCATGTAGGTTCCCCACCTATATGATACGCCGCATTGGAGACATCGGTAGTTGACCCTATTATCCGGTAGTCGTCAGGCAAACCTGTTATGGTATCTCCGTGTGACATCCATACCTGCGAACCCGATGCAACATCTTTGAAGAGCGGATCGCCGCTATCTGTAAACATCAGCTTCGCCCTGCCATACTCTCTTGAGGTAGAAGGGAGAACCTCTCCGCCGTTCGCATGTGCCAGATATTGGGCCCCGAAACAGAGCCCCAGGAGTGGCACCTTACCCCTTATACCCATGAGGTCGGGCGCCGGCGCATTACTATCCCTTACAGAAAAGGGACTACCGGAAAGGATAACACCCATAATCTCTCTATCACCCTCCGGAATATTATTGTATGGGTAAATCTCGCAATAGACATTAAGCTCGCGAATTCTCCTGGCAATCAATTGGGTATATTGAGAACCAAAATCTATAACTACAATTTTATCCTGCACCTTACTTCAATTTTTATTATTAATTTTCAAAGATAGCGAAAAACTTTTTCAGCCCTTTCTCAGCGAACCTACATCTATTACCATATTCTCATGCGCTGCAACTGTCTCAGGAAAAAGGGTGGCTGCCTCCTCAACAAGGGGGTCAGCATCCCGGTAGCGGGACGAGAAGTGCCCTATCACTAGTCTTCCCACACCAGCCTTCGAGGCCACCCTAGCAGCATCAAGTGCTGTTGAGTGTCCTGTTTTTAGTGCAAACTCTTCAAGAGAGCTGTCAAATGTTGCTTCGTGGTAAAGGAGATCGACCCCTTTTACAAATGAGGAGAGTCTTTCAAAGTAAGATGTATCACTGCAGTAGGCATATGAGAGCGGGTCGGGCGGGGCAAGCGTAATTTGATGGTTAGGTACTACAGCACCATCATCTCTGACAAGATCTTTCCCCTGCTTAATCCCCTTCATCTGTGATACAGGTATTGGGTATTCATTTATGGCCTCAGGAACAATACTCCTTTCCCGCAATCTCTCTTTGAATAAAAAACCAAACGAAGGAACCCTGTGTTTAAGAGGAAAGGCGGTAACCGTCAAGTGTTTATCACTTAGAACAACAGCCGGATCCCTGCCAGCAAGAGGAGTAAACTTCAACTCAAAATCGAGTATAATATCGAAATCTGACAGGTGGCGAGGCAATATATGTTCGTAGCCCGCCGGAGCATAGATATGCATCGAGTGCTCTCTTCCCATGAGGTTAAGAGACGAGAGTAAGCCATAAAGACCAAATATATGGTCGCCATGAAGGTGAGAGATGAAAATATGATTTATCCGCCCCATCCTTATACGGTTACGGCGCAACTGCATCTGGGTTCCCTCTCCACAATCTATTAAAAAAGGCCGCTCATGCACGGTTAGTACATGAGCGGAAGGGTATCTTTCAGATGTTGGCAGAGCCGAACTACTACCCAGTATGGTTAGTATAAAACTCACTCTGCTACTATGTCCCTTTTAATCATTGATCATTTTCTCAGCTTCACTGATATTGGAAGTTATAGTGAGAACCGTATCAAGTTGTGATATTGTTATCAGACGCTCAACAGCCTCATTGAGACCACAAAGCACAAAAGTTCCTCCGGCATTCTTGCACAGCCTGTTGGCTACAAGAATAGAGCTCAGACCGGAAGAGTCACAGTAGTTACAGTTGCTCAGGTCAAGAATAATGTTCTTCTCACCCTTGCCGGAGACAAGTACCAGCTCCGACTTAAGGGCCGGAGCTATATGCGTATCAAGTTTCTCTGTAAGAATCTCGATAACAGTACCTTTATCACGACTTTCGACTATAAAATCCATATAAGCAGTTATTAGATAGCCTAAAAGTAACTATTTTTTCTTTTCCTGAGAACTTTTATTCTCTTTTTCTTCCATCTCCTCTTTCAGAGCGGCCAGGTCGGTTATATCACCCAGGGTTGTCTTTTCAAGCCCCGACTTGAGCTTTCTGGCAGCCTTTCTGGTAGACTCAGTTTCCGACTTTCTGGAGGAGGTTTCCGACTTATCTCTTACATCTTCAAATGTCCTGCTATGGGAGAGAATAATCTTCTTGGCCGTTTTATTGAACTCTATAACCTTGAAGTTAAGTTTCTCCTCAACTTTTGCAGGAGAGCCATCCTCCTTGGTAAGATGCCTTGGGGTGACAAAGCCCTCAACGCCATAAGGAAGGGCTACTACAGCACCCTTGTCGAACAGTTCTGTTATAGTACCCTCATGGACAGAGTCAACCGCAAAAATTGTCTCGAACACATCCCATGGGTTCTCTTCAAGCTGCTTATGACCAAGGCTCAGCCTCCTGTTTTCCTTATCTATCTCCAGAACCACAACCTCTATCTCAGCATCAATAGATGTGAACTCTGCCGGATGCTTTATCTTTTTGGTCCATGAGAGGTCTGAAATATGTATCAGTCCGTCAACACCCTCTTCGATCTCAACAAAAACTCCAAAGTTGGTGAAGTTCCTCACCCTTGCCTTATGGGTAGAACCTACTGTATACTTCTCATCAATCTTCTCCCACGGATCTTCCTTAAGCTGCTTGATTCCCAGCGACATTTTCCTCTCTTCCCTGTCAAGGGTCAGAACTACCGCTTCAACTTCGTCTCCGACCTTCATAAACTCCTGTGCGCTCCTGAGATGCTGTGACCATGACATCTCCGACACATGTATCAGGCCTTCAACACCGGGGGCTATCTCAACAAAGGCACCATAGTCTGCCATAACAACAACTTTGCCCTTAACCTTATCACCGACCTTAAGGTCAGGATCGATAGAATCCCATGGATGGGGGGTCAGCTGCTTAAGACCCAGTGCTATTCTTTTCTTGTCATCGTCGAAATCGAGAATAACAACATTGATCTTCTGATCAAGTTCGAGTATCTCTTCCGGATGGTTAACCCTTCCCCAGCTGAGGTCTGTTATATGTATGAGTCCGTCAACACCACCCAGATCTATAAAGACGCCATAAGAGGTAATATTCTTGACTGTACCCTCAAGCACCTGTCCCTTCTCGAGCTTGGCGATAATTTCTTTTTTCTGCTGTTCAAGTTCGGCCTCAATAAGAGCCTTATGTGACACAACAACATTCTTGAACTCCTGATTGATCTTGACAACCTTGAACTCCATGGTTTTGCCAACATATACATCATAGTCACGGATAGGCTTGACATCGATCTGAGAGCCCGGCAGGAAGGACTCAATTCCAAAGATATCAACTATCATACCTCCCTTGGTGCGACACTTGATGTATCCGGTAATAATCTCATCGTTTTCAAGGGCTGCATTGACCCTTTCCCATGACTTCATGGCACGGGCCTTTTTGTGAGACAGCACAAGCTGCCCTCTCTTATCTTCCTTGCTCTCAACATAGAGCTCTACCGTATCACCAACCTTAAGGTCAGGATTATACCTGAACTCATTGAGACTTATAACACCCTCCGATTTGTATCCAATGTTTACAACGACCTCTCTGTTGGTCATGGCTATCACCACACCATCAACGAGCTCATTATCACCTACAGATGAGAGCGTCCTGTCGTATAACTCTTCATGCTCGGGGTTCCTCTTTGTAATAGCCGATTCGCTGCTCTCAAAGGCATCCCAGTCAAAGTCATCTGGAGAGGTCTCTTCCTGCTGCCCGGCTGAGGCGGGACTTTTTTCACTCCTCTTCTCCTCTTTCGGAGGCTTCTGTTTAACCTGATCTTCAAAATCGGGGCCTGCAGATTCACTGACATTTTCACTGGCTGGAACATCTTCGGCCGGGGCGATATCAGGTGCAGCCTTACTCACACCA
>SLNP01000103.1 GCA_007132995.1 Bacteroidales bacterium
TGAGAAGTGGGTTCAATAACCGGTTCAGGCTTCCGGACGGAGCCATCTTGCTGAAAGATGTAACCGGTGCAGACTATATTGTACATGACGCCGCCGGAGAGGCTCTTTTCGGAATAGGGTTTCCCCCCATCAAAGAGAATACGCCTCTTATAGTGGTTCCGGTTCTGATCTGGACCGCTGTGCTGACAGCCTTTCTGATGGTTGCCGGCTTTTTGTGCGGCTATCTGGTGCTGCGACGAAGAACATTGTATGCATCAATTGCCCGTCTTCTGCTCTACTCGGCGGGCTACGCGGGGGTATTACTTGCCGGAGTACCGGACTCTCTTGCAAACACAGAGCTGTTTGATCCGACATCGTTCTACCACTCTGCCAAAATACCAACCATGGGCCACCTGTTGCTGTTGGCGATACTCCTTTTTGACCTGGCAAGGGAGTTCAACAGGTATCTCTTCAGGGGTCTTGGAAAGGTTGCAGGGCAGGGACTCTCTTCGTCGCTCGGATTGACCCTCTCTCTCTTCCCCGGTACCATCATGGTAATTCTGTTCCATCAGCTGTTTGTTACAACAACCCTGCATCCGAACATAGTCTTTGAGGGGTATCGTATTAATGAGTTCTCATTTCTCTCGGTGGTGGGTATAGTCACGCTGCTGATATACTCACTTGTGCCGGCACTCTATTACCATAAGATAGTGAAGATATACGGGAAGGCCGGCCCGGCATCATTTATCTCCGCACTGCTTATTAACGCGATGCTCTTCGCTGTTGCTCCGTATTTTGGACTGGGAAGCGGTGTTGTGGTGGCCCTTTTCTCAATGCTGCTGCTGCTTTTGCTGAAGCTCTATCTCTTAAAAGGTATTGGCATCTACTATCTCTCAGCACTCTTCTCATTGCTATTCGCCGGCTACTCAGTATGGTATGTCACAGAAACTGCAGGGCGCAAAGAGCAGGAGAGGATGAAGGTTATGGCTCTCTCTCTCTCTTCATCGCACGATGAGGTGGCCGAATATATGCTGCACGATATCAATATGCGTATTGAGACCGACCCCCTGCTTGAGCAGATGATGGTGGCGGGTGAGTTCGGAGCCGAGGAGGTGAACCGCATAGCCGCCTACCTCTCTGATACCTATTTCAGCGGCTACTGGACCAATTACGATTTCAATGTCATAAAGTGTAACGATCGGTCACTGCTCTATATAGGTGACGACGATGAAACAGACAACTGTTTCGATTTCTTCGACCGCCTTATAGACGAATCAGGCAGGGTTGTTACAGGTACAAACTTCTACTTTCTTGATCTTGGCACGGGTCGTCCCAGCTATATCGGGGTCTTCTACTATCCGGTGCCGGGGGGCGGCGTCAATGCACTCTATATAGAGCTGATCAGCTTTGTTAATGCTTTCAGGGAGGGATTCCCCGAACTCCTTATTGACAGAAGGTATATGAGGTCATCACCACCCCGTGACTACTCTTTTGCAAAATATGTTGATGATGCTCTTGTGCTTAACACAGGCCCTTTCCCCCATTGGAAAAGAGATGTTGCACCCGATACGGAAGATGATCACTACCTCTTTTTTGAGAGAGATGAGCACCTTCATCTGGTCTATAGAAATGGCGATGTCACTGTTATAATGAGCAGGCCTGTTGTACCGGTTGCCGGTAAGTTTGTCTCTTTTGCCTGGATGTTCCTTTTCAGCATTGTTCTGTGCGGTATTCTGGCTCGCCTCTTTGCGGGTAAAAGGCCGGGGGTGTTTATACACCTTAACTTCAGACAGAAGATGCAGACGGCCTTTATGGTGATAATACTGGTTACATTTGCCGTTATTGCAGCGGGGGCAAGCTATCTGAGTATAGAGCAGCATCGTACCCGCCATATGGAGAATATAAGGGAGAAGTCAAGATCCCTGAATATAGAGCTTGAACATAAGCTTCTGACCGAGAGGGATCTGTATCATGATTGGTCTGACGATACCTACCGGAATCTCAGTGAACTGCTGGTGAAGTTCTCTAATGTCTATTTTACCGACCTGAATCTTTATGATACCGACGGATGGCTTCTTGCAACAAGCAGGCCTGAGGTCTTCATGCATAACCTCACCAGTATAAGGATGGATAAGTATGCCCTTCTGAGGCTGAGTGAGATGTCGGAGACAGAGCATATAAAATGGTCAAGAATCGGTGACCTTGAGTATCTTTCAATGTATATCCCGTTCTATAATGACAGGAGGGAGTTGCTGGCATACCTCCATATACCCTATTTCGGTATGCAGAGCAAGTTTGCCGCAGAGGTGGGAAACCTTGTGGCGGCCATTGTCAACTTCTCGCTTATTATGATACTTCTTACAATGGGGCTGGCTGTATTTATAAGTGAGAGAATCACCTCTCCCATACGGATGATGGGAAGCGTACTCTCATCGGTCAAGCTCGGCAGTAAGATAAAGAGAATTGAGTACCACGGGAGGGATGAGATAGGAGACCTTGTCAAGGAGTACAATAAGATGGTAGGGGAGCTTGAAGAGAGCGCCAGGAAGTTGTCGGCAACA
>SLNP01000133.1 GCA_007132995.1 Bacteroidales bacterium
ATGGCTCTTCGTAAAGCCCCCGCGTTGAACTTGTTCTGCTACGCAGAACTTCAAACATCAACGCTCTCATCTGCCTAATGGGTCAGTGTCGTAATTTGCTTTACTCATCGCCATCTCTTTTCCAGGACTTCGCCTACGCCGGCCTTTTAATCGACTCTCTGATTACGCAGAACTTCTAATGAGATAGAACTGTCTTACATGCTCATAGCACAGCTTGTAATAAGAGAACCTGTCCGTTTATACATGATAACCACACAAACCGTACTTGGGGTACGCCACTTTATTTCCCGAAATATCTTAAAGCTTTTTTTAGCGCGAGCGCAGCGGGCCCATGCCCCATGCTCTATGCCCTATGCGTGCAAGCGCAGCGAGCACTTCTAAACCCCTTAACTTCTAAACCCTTAAGCCCCAATCAAATAACCGTATAACCGAATATCCATCAACAAGATAGTTGCATGCAATCGCAGAGACGCCCACATTGGGCGTCTCTACAATCGTTGTTTATGATGGTATATTTCAATACGGCTACCATCAACCAATCACCTTTACCGAACACCGCGGCAGCGCAGCTGCCGACCGGCGAGCGTTAGCGAGCACTTCTCTCCGCTTTCCGCTCTCCGCTGAGAGCTGCATTGCCCCCCTCAGTTAGTGCATAATAATGAATAAATGACCGGCTAACCGAAAAAATAGTTGCAGAATAAATCTCTTTAGCATATCTTTACACTGCTTATGATAAAGGAGCAGGGAGATTTGTTAGTGAGAAGCTTAACAAGTTGGTTACAGAGGGAGGGGGTCTTATTTGGGACTTTCCCGCCCTTTTTTTTAATATCAACAGTGTTTTAACAATATGGGGATGAATGGTATTTCTTTAAGGATGCGAAATGCACAGCTAGTCAAATGCTTAGCGCTCTTTTTTGCTCTGTTAAATGGTTGCAATGACCGGCCGGCCGACCGGGAGAGTATTCTTTCTGACTGGAAGGACAGACTGATAGATTATTCGTTTGTGGACACTTCAGTGGTATCTATTATTCCTCTTGAAGCTACACCTGAATCAGTTATAGGTCGCGTTGGTGAGTTTCTATTCGATGATGATCGTATTTTCCATCTGGATGGGCAGACTAAAGAGATACAGGTGTACGATATGAGTGGAAAGTATCTTACATCTGTCAAACCAAAGGGAAGAGGCCCCGGTGAGTATACTCAGGAGATAAGAACATTTGATCTTGACAGGGAGCGTAGAGAGATCATTGTTTACGATGGGCGGCTAAACAAGATGATTAGGTACGCTTACGATGGCACTTTTAAAAGGGAAAACAGTTTTAAGAAGTTTCATGGTGTTGATTTTGCTTATTTGGGGTCGGACAGGTATGTTTTTCGCGTTTTTCAGGGCGAACATGAGGTTGTCGTTACCGATTCGGTTGGTGTAATAATTTCTGTTGCCAATTACAGGAAAGATGTTTTTGACAATTATGAGATGGCTCATGGAGTTCCATTTTTTTCGAAGAACAGCAACATGACACCTTTTTATATACCAATGTGGGATGATAAAATATATACCGTTTTGCCCGATGGTACTCCTCTTGTTGTGAAAGATTTTAATCTCCGGGATCAGATGGTAAACAAGGCCTCTGAGATGGATGTGTTAAGAAGGCATGCCCATTTTCGTGAGCATACTCTTAATAAATACAGTTTTTTTAACAGCTTGGTCGTCTCTTCTGATAGTAGTTTTTATGTCCAGAACACCTATCTGGATGGTCAGTCCCCAACCCTCATTGCGGTAGGAAGAATAGGCAAAGGGATTATTTCCTATGGTTCGATAGGAGGCAATTTTGATGGAAGAAGGTGGGTTGACTTTCCTGCCAGAGAGGAACATGAAATTACCTCCTACCCCAAGGGTTCTCATAATGATAAGTTTTATACTTATCGCCCATCCTTTTCAGCCCATCCTTCTTTAACATCGCTAAGTCGCTGGGATTCATCCGTGACTGAGTATTCACCCGAAGAGGTCAACCTTTTTCTGTTTTTCTATGGTGTTAATTGACGGGTTTGAGATTCTGGTGCGTATTCTATCTATTCCCCACACCCTATGCGTGCAAGCGCAGCGAGCACTCTAAACTTCTCAACTATTAAACTATAATCGAATAACCATATAACCGAATAACTATCACTAAGATAGTTGCGTGCAACCGATTACCGGCCTGAGGCGTCAGCCGACGGCACCAATAACCAATTACCCGCGAGCGCAGCGAGCCCATGCCCCATGCTCCATGCCCCATGCCCTATGCCCTATGCGTGCAAGCGCAGCGAGCACCTCCCGTCGCTCACTGAGAGCTCTGTTTCGGCTCCCATAAGAAGGGCTACATTATCGCTGTCGTGGCCTGCCGGAAACCGGGTGTAGATAGGATATCCGTAATCGCCGGCTATATCGGCCACTATCTCTTCGGCGGTTTTGCCGAAGGGTATCTCGCCATCTTTCGGGGCGGTGAACTGTCCGGTTACAATAGCCTTAAGATCCCGCAGAACGCCTGCCAGCTTGAGGGCTGAGAGCATACGGTCTATGTGGTAGTGGTACTCTCCGATATCTTCCAGGAAGAGTATTTTGCCTCTCATATCGGGCAGCAGGCCTGCGGCTGCCATATTGTGAATAATAGAGAGGTTGCCGCCGGTAAGCACTCCCTCTGCTGTTGCGGGATTCAGCACTTTGCCCTCCCACTCGCAGCTCTGCGGAGCACCGAAGAGGAGGTTGCGCACCGACATTACTGAGCGTTCGGTTTTGTTGCTGTTGGCATAGTTGGCCACCACCTCTCCGTGTATTGATGCCGTACTGCACAGTTTGTTAACCAGCAGATGCAGCACTGTTATATCGCTGAACCCTACTATCCATTTAGGTGAACGGCGAAATCCTTCAAAGCTGATAGCCCCTGCCAACCTTGTCAAGCCGTATCCTCCGCGGGCACAGAGAATAGCTGCCACTGAGCTGTCGTCGAGTGCCTCCTGCAGATCGGCCAGTCGCTGGCTGTCGGTGCCGGCGAAGAGGGTGCTGCTGCCAAAGAGGTTTCTGCCACAAACCACCTCGAGTTGCCAGCTCTCAATAACCGGCAGCGCCGCGCGTACCGCCTCTTCGTTTACCACTCCCGAAGGCGCTATGACGGCTACCTTGTCGCCGGGTTTAAGGGGCGGGGGGATGATGATTCTCTTTATCATACTTTTCTGCTTCAACTTTGCCTGCCCCTCAGCCTGTCTGCTTTCATGGCAGGGCAGAAGCCTTGTGTTCCTCCATTGCTGAACAGTGGAAGGGGTAAATTTACTATCTTTGGCGCGATTTTGAAACCCTGATAAGCGACCTCCGATGAGTGATTTTAAGCGTGTTCTTGTTACTTCGGCGCTGCCCTATGCCAACGGCCCTCTGCATATCGGGCATATGGCCGGTGTTTATGTGCCTTCCGATATCTACACCCGCTACCTGCGCCTTAAGGGGGTTGATGTGCTTTCCGTCTGTGGGTCTGATGAGCATGGCGTGCCTATTACGCTGAAGGCCAGGAGTGAAGGGGTGACGCCGCAGGAGGTTGTAGATCGGTACCACGAGATTAACAAGCGGGCGTTTGAGGAGTTTGGCATCGCCTTCGATATCTATGCGCGTACCTCGTCGCCGGTGCATCATGAGACGGCTTCGGCCTTTTTCCGCAAGCTATATGATGCCGGCGAGTTTGTTGAGAAGAGCAGCATGCAGCTCTACGATGAGGAGGCTGAGTGTTTCCTTGCCGACAGATACATAACAGGTACCTGCCCCCATTGCGGATACGACAAGGCATACGGCGACCAGTGTGAGAGCTGCGGCACCTCGCTATCGCCTACGGAGTTGAAAAATCCGCGTTCCACCATAAGCGGAGCGAAGCCTGTTACACGCGAGACACTGCACTGGTTCCTGCCACTCGACAGGTACGAGGGTTGGCTCAGGGAGTGGATATTGGAGGAACACAAGGAGTGGAAGTCCAATGTGTACGGACAGTGTAAATCGTGGATTGATCAGGGGTTACAGCCCAGGGCTGTGAGTCGCGATCTTGACTGGGGAGTGCCGGTGCCTGTAGAGGGTGCCGACGGGAAGGTGCTATATGTCTGGTTCGATGCGCCGATAGGATATATATCGGCTACCCGTGAGCTGACACCTGACTGGGAGAAGTACTGGAAAGATAAAGATACCAGGCTGGTACACTTCATAGGGAAGGATAATATTGTGTTTCACTGTATAATATTCCCGGCTATGCTGAGGGCCGAGGGTAGCTTTATACTGCCCGATAATGTGCCTGCCAACGAGTTTCTGAATCTGGAGGGCGACAAGATATCTACATCGCGCAACTGGGCGGTATGGCTGCATGAGTATCTGGAAGATTTTCCGGGCAAGCAGGATGTATTGAGGTATATGCTTTGCGCCGGCATGCCGGAGGCTAAGGATAACGATTTTACCTGGAAGGAGTTTCAGGCGCGCAACAACAATGAGCTGGTGGCGGTACTTGGCAACTTTGTTAACAGGGCGTTGGTGCTTACCTCGAAGTATTACCAGGGGGCTGTTCCTTCCCCCGGCGAACTGAACGATTACGACCGTGAGGCATTGGCGGAGATAGCCCGTAGTCATGCCGCCACCGGGGCCGCCCTGGAAAATTTCCGCTTTCGCGAGGCGCTGAAGGAGGCTATGGGGCTGGCACGGACGGGGAATAAGTACCTTGCCGATACCGAACCGTGGAAGCTTATAAAGAGTGATGAGGAGAGGGTGCGTACCATTATGTATGTGTCGCTGCAGATAACGGCTGCGCTGTCGGTACTGCTGGAACCCTTTTTGCCTAATACCATGAAGGTGTTACGGCAGTGGCTTGGCAGTGACAGCTTCCGGTGGGATGATCTGTCTGCCGGTGGAGGCACTACAGCAGATGTGCCACGGCTGATAGAACCGGGTAGCCTCGTTGCCAGCGACGGATTGCTCTTTGAGAAGATAGAAGATGACATTATAGAGAAACAGATAGAGCGACTTATGGAGAGAAAAGAGAGTAATATGGAGGCAGAGGCCGGCGCAGAAGCTAAACCGGAACCTGCAAAGGATAATATCGGATACGATACTTTTATGGCCTCAGACCTGAGGGTCGCTACTGTGCTGGAGGCCGAAAGGGTGCCTAAAACCGACAGGCTGCTTAAGCTGACGGTCGATACCGGTATTGACACCAGAACAATAGTGGCAGGTATGGCTGAGCACTACAAGCCCGAAGATGTTGTGGGAATGCAGGTTTGTATCGTGGCAAATCTTGAGCCCAGGAAGATCAGGGGCATTGAATCGAGGGGGATGGTTTTGATGGCAGAGGATAGCAGCGGCAAGCTGACCCTGGTATCGCCAATCGCTGCAACCGGTAATGGTAGTATTATTAAGTAGTGGGAGGTAGGTGAGATGCCGGCTGGCTGGCTCAGCGAGCCCATGCCCTATGCTCTATACTCTATGCTCCACACCTGCGAGCATTAGCGAGCAGAGGCGGCACCAGCCGCCTTTTTTAACCGTACACTGGCCGGAGGCGACAGCCGACGGCACCAATGACCAGTCACCAATCACCAATTACCGGCGAGCGAAGCGAGCCACCGGGCGTCCGTTCCATTTACGGATAATATAATGTACATTTGTGTATCTGCTTTCGCATATCCGGCAGTGGGGTGGTGTTCATACTCCAGGCCCACCAAACAGATGCAGGATGACTGGCAGGAGTTGAATGACAGCATCTGATCTCCCCCGGGCTTTCAGGGGAGCGGTGAAAAAGATTTACCAGACCGGAGAGAGAGCTTCCGTATGATAAGAAAGGTGGTTATATCGCTATTTGTCCTGGCCATGCTGATACATGCTGTAATGGGCATATGGTGGCTGGCAGCGGCGTGGGGCGTCTTCCTGCTGCTCTATCTCTTTTTTACGGCCTCCGGCAAGATACTCCAGTGGCTATGGAGCAAATATCTGCTTATTATACCTGTACTATCGGTTATTATTATCTCCTTTCCCATCCTTTTCCGTCTATTCTTTTTTGAATTTATTGGTATTCCTTCTACCTCTATGGAGAGGACCATATTGCCAGGCGACTTTATCTATGTAAGCAAGCTGCCCTATGGCCCCCGCATGCCTGTGAATCCGTATGAGATAATCTGGTTTAATGTTATTCTGCTTTCGATAGAGGGGGAGAGAGCGGACTTTGAGAGAGAGGTGTGGCAGAGGCGTAGGCTTAGGGGATACGGCTCACCTGAGATAAATGATGTGGTTGTTTTTGCCCACCCCTACAGCGGCGATTTTTTCATTAAAAGGTGTGCCGCCACACCCGGTGACACTCTTCAGCTACGGTACGGGGTTCTCTATGTTAACGGTATTGAGATACCCCGTCCGCCAACCATCAATAACAACCCCGGCCCTGCTACCGGGTGGGATATCTATCGTCCTGCCGCGGCCAGAGGATGGACAATAGACAACTGGGGGCCATATGTTCTCCCCAGCAGGGGGATGGAGATAGAGCTCGATTCGGTCAATATGGTCACCTACGGCTCACTGGTATCAAGACTTGAAGGGGTGCCCGCCGGTGAGCTGGCATCTATGGCGCGAAGAGGCGAAGCCTATATTTTTAAAGAAGACTACTACTTCTTCCTGGGCGATAACAGGCACCGAAGCCACGATTCCCGACTTTTCGGTCCTGTGCCCGACATTGATATTATCGGCAAGGCCACCAGAGTCATCTTTAACAGAAATAACAGGATTCCTCTCTCAGAGCGATTTATGGTCTCGCTAAGGAAGGAGAGAAACTTCAGGAGGTGACTCTATCTGCCACCCGGGTCGGCAGCCGGGCAGACATACTCACTTTTACCCCGCGGCTTATTTGGCTACTCTGAAGGCATACTCACTTTACCCAGAGGTTCGTATTATGGGGTCATGCTGAAGGCATAATCGATATTGTCCTACCGGCTTGCATCGTGGAGGTTGCTATAGGCAGCAATACTTTTGCTTTGCCGCTTCGTATTATGGGGGGTGCCATAGGCAGCACCACTTTTGCTTTGCAGTTTTGTGTTATAGGGGGCGCTCTGCAGATAGCAGGCTTTCGGATGCCGGGTGTCCGGCCTTCTCACTGCTACGGTATAATCGTTTACCTTTCTGCTGTAAAGATCCAGCTTCCGGGATATAGCCTTTGCAGTGAGCCGAGGGTGTCGAGGGCGGCAGGTTTATTTGCAAAATTTGAGATGGCAACCCTGTGTAACCCCTCTTCTGTAACAAGCAGCAGCGGGTCAAAACCCTCTTTCTTTAGCTGCTCCATATGTGTCATCGCATTCTCTTCGGCACGGAAGCTGCCTGTTATTATGTGGTATCGGTTGCTCTCTGCAGCTAACTGCTCCTTTGATTTGTCCCGGGGCACCTCTTTCTGATCGTGTTCAGCGGCCAGATCAGTTTTATCCCGGGCTGCTACAGTGGCCTCTGATATGGTTGCCGCATCAAGCTCTCTGATAACGGCTGCCCTTATCTCCTCTCTGTTGAGGGATGGGGTTGCCATGGTGGTTTCTCCTCTGCCTGCAAACGGTGAGAGGCCAGCCTCTGAAATACCATCGGCAAAAAATGAACGGCTTAATGGGATGGCAGCTATGGCTATGGCAAGGGGTATGGTGACGGCAGCGGCAATTACAATCTTCCTGGTGCCACTCATCTGCCTCACAGGCCCGCTCTCTGTTATTCGGCTTCTGACATCGTAGCCCTCTCTCTTTTGGGGGATGAACGATTCAAGACCGTAGGAATCGGGGTTGTAGTTAACCGACCTGTCGGGTTCGAACTGAAGGTTGCCCTCGCTGTTGTTGCGAAAGGCTCCTATTTCAGTAAGCTTAACCTTTTCGCCGGCCGAAAGCCTTCTTATAAGATCGGAGACAAAGAGCTCTATATCGTGACGGGCCTGATCATAGCCTGACTCTCTTGCTATTGCCACTGCATTGATAAGAAGACCATCATTATGTTTAAGGTTGCGGTTGAATGAGACAGCCCTTGAGGGGGGCGAAATACGACCACTCTGCTCATCAGTGGCAGATGGAAGGTAGTTACAGATGAAGCCACCAAAACCGGGAATAATAACACAGTCGTGCCTGTAGAGAAGCTCTCTTAATGTGGTTGTTACAGCGTTATTAATGTCCCGGATGCTCATATCACAAATGTACATCAATTTTTGGAACTTCAGAGGGCTGAACCATTTTTGCCATTAATGCCTCTGCTGGCACCGGTTACAGCCGCCGGCACCAAAAAAAGCATTAAATTCGCAGCTAAAGAGTGGCACACTATGAAAAAAATAGAGATGGTCGATCTGGTTTCCCAGTATGCCAGAATAAGATCAGAGATTGATAACGCAATGGCCTCGGTGGCCGGTTCGGCCCGGTTTATCAGGGGGCCGGAGGTTAAGCTTTTTGAGGAGGAGATGGCAGAGTATCTTGGTGTCTCATCTGTGATAGGCTGTGGCAACGGCACCGATGCCCTGCAGGTGGCTATGATGGCGCTCGGTCTGAAACCGGGCGATGAGGTTATTACCACCAACTTCACCTTTATTGCGACCGTCGAGGTGGTTGCCCTGCTGGGGCTGACACCGGTGCTTACCGATCCCTGCCCCGACTGCTTCAACATAACACCCGAAGCGATTGAGAGGGCGATAACACCCGCCACCCGTGCCATAGTTCCGGTGCACCTTTTCGGACAGTGCTGTGATATGGAGCCGCTGCTCGATATTGCCGCCAGGCATAATCTCTTTGTGGTGGAAGACTGTGCACAGGCTACAGGCGCCGAATACATATTCAGTGACGGACGCAGGGCCAAGGCCGGCACCATGGGAGATATTGGCTGCACCTCTTTCTTCCCCTCTAAAAACCTTGGGTGCTGGGGCGATGGTGGCGCTCTATTTACCAATGATGAGTCTCTGGGAGAGAGGGCCCGGAGTATAACCAATCATGGGATGAAGAGGAGGTACTATCATGATATTACGGGTATTAACTCGCGACTCGACACCCTGCAGGCAGCAATACTGAGGGTTAAGCTGAAGTATCTCGACAGTTTCAACCGGGCCCGATCTGATGCGGCCGCATATTATGACAGGGCCTTTAAGCCTGTTCCGGGTCTGACCACTCCCTGCCGCACAAAGTATTCTGACCATATATTTCATCAGTACACCCTTAAGGTAGCAGATGGTCGTCGTGATGACCTAAAGGAGCACCTCACCGCCAATGGTATACCCTCTATGATCTACTATCCTGTTCCCATAAGCGAGCAGAAGGCCTATAGCTATCTTCCCTTTTCCGGGAAACCCTTTCCTGTTACCGGGGAGTTGTCGCGCCAGGTGTTGTCACTGCCCATGCATACCGAACTTGATGAGGAGCAGCTGGAGTATATTACAGGTTGTGTGACTGATTTTTTCGCCTGATTCGCAGCGGCGCGGACTGGCATATGGCATGGTGCTCGCTCACGCTCGCACGCATAGGGCACAGGGCATGGGCTCGCTGCTGGCGCAGCTCGCAGCGTAGAGCGTAGAGAAGTGCTCGCTGTCGCTCGCAGGCATAGGGCACAGGGCATGGAGCATGGGCTCGCTGCGCTCGCGCTAAAAAAAGCTTTAAGATATTTCGGGAATAATGTGCGCCTACCCCCAACACGAGATGTGTAGTTATCATACAAAACGGACAGGTTCTCTTATCACGGGCTGTGTTGTGAGCATGTAAGATAGACCTGTCACATTAGCAGTCCTGTGTAATTAGCGAGTCGATTAAATTTGGCCTTAAGCGGGTTCGGGAAAAAATGTGATCTAGCACCCAGCAGGGGCTATGTAGTGATCATGTAAAACGGGCCGCTACTCATAACACGGGCTGTGTTGCGTGCATGTAAGATATATCTACCTCATTAGCCCTTCTGTGTAATCAGCGAGTCTCTTAAATTTGGCCCTCAGTGAGTTTGGGAAAAAGAGCGGTTGCAATAGTGAAGCATATTACGGGCAGTTACAAATTGCAGCTGTTAAAGCGTCGGCTGTTTGAGCGTGCAAGGCACGCGAGTTCCGACG
>SLNP01000037.1 GCA_007132995.1 Bacteroidales bacterium
ACAGAGTTATGGGAAAGCGTAAGAAGAGAGACAGAGATAACAAAAGAGCGGCCGAAATCAATCCCGACGGCCGGATGCTTACATGGCTCAATAGCTGTGTGCATTGTGGTTTATGCGGGCCGAGCTGTCTCTTCTGGCTTGCTTCCGGTGGCGACCCGAAAATGGTACCCGGCAGAAAGGTCGATCTGGTTGCATCGCTATACCGCAGGCAGCACACCATTGCCGGGAAATTTTTCCCCTGGCTGACCGGAGCAGGCGACCTCTCGGATGAAAAAAAAGCTGAGATGGTTGATCTCCTTTATGGTGCCTGCAGTATGTGCGGACGATGTTCACTGCACTGCTCTATCGGCATCAATGTAGCAGAGGTTGTAAGAAGGGGCCGTACAATACTCTCTGATGAGGGGGAGGTTCCTGAAACCCTCAACAAAACAGTCAGGGCTGCCATGGAGAAGTGGAACAATATGGCTATACCGGTTGAAGAGCTTACCGAAACCCTTGAATGGCTTGAAGAGGATCTGCAGCTTGAACTCAACGACAACACGGCACGCATACCTCTGAACGAATCGGGGAAAAGGGTTATCTACACCCTCAATCCGCGCGAGCCCAAGTTCTTCCCCCTATCCATAACAGCGATGGCCAAAATTTTCCATCTGGCAGGCGAAAGCTGGACTCTCTCAACCAAAATGTACGACATAACCAACTACGCCTTCTTCTCAGGTAATAACAGCGAGACAGCTGAAATTGTAAAAAGGCTTTCTGATGAAGCCGTCACCCTGGGTGCAGAGCTGGTGGTACTTGCAGAGTGTGGCCACGGATCAAGGGTTTTTCGCTGGGAAGGGCCCAACTATCTCGGTAAAAGCTATCCCTTCGATGTAGAGACATCGGTCGAACTGATCAAAAGATATTTGGACGAGGGAAAAATCAAACCCGACAAAAGTAAAAATCGAAAGAGGGTTACCCTGCACGATCCATGTAATCTTGCGCGCAGCGGGGGCATAATAGGGCAACAGCGCGACATCATCGAGAGTGTTGTTACCGACTTTGTTGAGATGAGCCCCCACGGCGCTGACAATTTCTGCTGCGGCGGTGGCGGCGGGCAGCTCTCGATGAGCGAATACAACGAACGGCGAATGTCTGCCGGCAAAATCAAGGCCGACCAGATAGAGGCAACCGGGGCAGAGATAGTTGTTACCCCATGCCATAACTGTGTAGACCAGCTGTTACAGATAACCCAGGCCTACAAATTGAAAGTAAAAATAGTAACAATGGCCGAAATTGTGGCTGAGGCACTTTAGTACCCTGCAGTTAGAGTAAACAACTTATGAACCACACCATAACAACCTACCTATATGAGTAAAATGATCTATCTGGACAACTCTGCTACCAGCTTCCCCAAGCCAGAGGCGGTTTACGATTTCATGTGCAGTTTCTACAGGAAGCATGGGGTTAACCCGGGCCGTTCAGGCTTTGATGCGGCACTGGAAACCGAAGAGGTTGTCTTCAACACCCGAAAGCTGCTGACAGATCTCTTTAATGGGGGAGATGATCCAAACCGTCTTACATTCAGCTACAACGCAACCGACTCACTAAACCTTATCCTTCTCGGACTTGCCGAAAAAGGAGATCATGTTGTTACAACAATGCTCGAGCACAATTCCGTGCTGAGGCCCCTGTACCATCTCTCAATAGATGGCATCACCGAGGTTACCCATGTGCCCTTCGATAACGATGGTTTTATTGATCCGGACGACATAAGAAAGGCTATTAAAAAGAGTACCCGTATGGTGGTTATCAACCACGCATCTAATGTTATAGGGTCGGTACAGCCTATAGCTGAAATAGGAGCCATTTGCCGGGAAAAAGGTGTTATCCTGGTTGTTGACGGATGCCAGAGTGCCGGGGCAATAGAGGTCGATATGCAGGCTATGAATATCGACATACTGGTATTTACCGGTCATAAGTGTCTGATGGGCCCGACAGGTATAGGAGGCTCATATGTTCGCGAGGGCATCAACATAAGACACACACGCTATGGGGGCACCGGTGTGAGGTCGGCTCACCCCACCCATCTCGAAGAGTATCCATACAGACTGGAATGTGGAACCCTGAACCTTATAGGTGTGGCGGGGTTGCATGCGGGTGTCAGCTGGATAAAAGAGCAGGGTATTGCCGAACTGCACAGAAAGGAGATGGCCCTATGGAAGAGGCTCAGAGATGGCATAGAGAGCATCCGCGGTGTTACCACCTACTGTGCCTCATCGGAAATTAACCGTAATCCGGTACTCAGTTTTAATATTGAAGGTTTTGAGGCGGGCGATGTGGGCACCATGCTCGATGTTGACTACAATATAGCCAGCAGAACCGGCCTGCAGTGTGCCCCCTTGGTTCACAGACACATAGGCACCGAGGAGATAAAAGGGACTGTAAGGCTTAGTATTGGCCGCTTTACCACACCGGAAGAGATAGATACCACTATATCGGCAATAGATGAGATAGCATCAATAAGAGGCTGATCTCTTTCAGCATCCTCCTGCTACGGTTCTTCTTGTGGCAGACCGGGATATCTCCGGCATCTGTGGTGGCGGAACCGTGCTCTCAATGACCGGCGTCGGCAGAGATCCTCCTCTCAGGGCCTCGGCTGCAGCTTTACGGAAATCGTATCTGGCAAACTCTTCCGATGGCGAGGTGTCTGGCGGAGGCGACGGATTGAGAATATTCTCAAACCAGTAGTTTAGCCCCCCCTCCAGAACATAGTTGTTGCGGTAACCCATCTGACGGGTCAGAATCCATGCCTCATTGGCAGAGAGCGTGCCATTAGAGTAGAATATGTTTATCCTGATATCCTGATCAATAATATCCCTGTAGCTTTCAGATAACAGGTCTGCCAGCGGCAGGTTAATTGCATCCGGAAGTGAATAGTCAGCGAACTCATCTGCCGGCCTTACATCGATAAGTCTGAAAGAGGGGTCTCCATCTACTATCATTCTGGCCACCATATCTGGCGAAATAAACCTTTCGCGCGAGTTCACCTCTGCCAGCATCTCATCGGGAGTAAGTTTGTAATGGGTATCTCTCTCTTGCGGTACAGCCGCAATTATAAGAGCCAGTGGAATTATCGCCGCTGTAAGTATAACTCTCGGATTCATACTCTGTCAGTTTAAAAGGTTCAACTAAAGCCGGTGAGATGCAAACTTCCTCTCAACCATTTCAGCAAAATAGAAGATGGCCGATGCCGCCAGTATCAGCAGAAGGGCGAACAGCCCGTCGCTCATTCCCAGCGAATCACTTATTTTCAGATGTCCCATATCCGCTGCAAGGTAGAGCTCCTGCCAGATGCTATAGCCTGCACCGAAGAGACCGATTCCAATAAAGAGGCCGACTATGAAGACCATGGCATCGATCTTCCCTATAGCCGCAGCAGAGAAGCTTGTTCCCGGACAGAAGCCCCCCATGATAAAACCTGCTCCCATAACGACACCCCCGGCTATTGCAGAGGTAAGGAAGGTGGGATTGACATATACCAGCGAAAGGTCAATCCATCCAAACAGGCTCATAAACAACAGGCCCAGCATTCCGGTCACCGCAGCGGTAAAGAAGACCTTCAGAACAACCATGTCGTAACCATAGAAGACGCCTGCCAGCTTCCTGCTCGATGAGAAGCCGCTGCTCTCAAGCACCCATCCAAAAGCTGTTCCTATAATAAAAGCGGTAAGCAGGTTTATGTTTTCAGATATAACCTCATAAATCACCAGTGGTCCCATATCTTTCAACTTTTAAATTAAATCCAATTCTTCCTGAAAAACCATGCCAGTGCGAATGCGGTTCCGAATATCGACACCATGGTAATAAAACCTCCCAGAGAGAGAACCGACATACCACTAAGAGCGGCACCACTTGTACAGCCTCTTCCCAGTTGCGACCCAAACCCAAACAGTATCCCTCCGCCAAGGGCCATCAGCAATCTCCTCTCAGATGTAATGCGGTAATTATGTTCAATGCGAAACTTAAGCCTTCCGGCAAAGGCTCCTGAGAGAAACCCTCCGGTTATAAGGCCCATCATCTGGAATACAAGCCATGACCTGAGCGGATGGCCTGGCAATGGTTCCCTGTATTCTGCCACGAAACCGGACGATGCGGCAGCTTCCGGAACCACAGCCTCAACACCTGTAACTATAAGACCCTTCAGTGCTCCGGTTGCCCCGGGTCCCCGTCCGGAAGTGTAGAAGGCAGCTATAACAACCAAGCCCAGAAGTACACCTCCCAGATATGGGTTAAGATACCGGTTCTCCCTGCTCTCTGTTCTGTTACTCTCCATACCAACTATATTATTTAATAGCAAAACGATTAAAATCTTATTAGTACAGCCATCGGCTCTCCTGACCCGCGAAGGTGAATATAAACCGGAACATCAAACTGCCAAAGAGTACCAGAATTGCAGGTATGGCTGCCGGCACATGGCGACCCCTCAGCTCCAGTATCTCAAGAAGTGCAGGAACAACAATTCCCACAATTACCACAAAGACCCAGAAGGGAGCGGTCCAGGGCCCTCCCAGAAAGAGTCGGGCGGCATCTATATGTACCTGGGTACTTGCAAGAAACCCCATAAAAAAATGCACTATCAGGAACAACTTAACAACCAGTATTATAAGGTCTATACGGGTCATAAATATCCGTTCGGATCTATCCCTGCTGATAAGAACAGTTACGGCGGCTCCTGCCGACAGACCTGATGCCAGAAAGAGAGGTCCAAGAATAGAGGTGTTCCAGAGAGGGCGTGCATTGAATGCAGAAAACAGTATTCCTGTATAAACACCCAGAATAAGTGAGAATATGACCATTATCCATGCCAACACATATTTATGGCTGTTAAAGAAGAGCTCTGCTCTCTTTGCCCAGTGCCATGGCCATTCCCACCGTGGAAAAATCTCCCTTATATGAAGTGCCGCCCATATAAAAGAGGCCGGGGTAATCACCATAAGGGTCCAGGCGCCCCATGACATGGGTGACTCAAATCTAATAACAGTATAGAGCTGCCAGAAATAGAGCTTGTTATTGAGGTCGTAGAAGAGGGCGCCAAGCCCTGCAACAAGAAGAAATGGGGTTACAATTGGTGCCTTCCTCACAACAGATTTAAGACTCTCCTCTTTGCCGAGAATGTAAAATAGCGCAGCGAAAAAAAGAATTCCAGCAGCCAACCCTCCGAGAAAGAGGTAAAGAGGTATAGGCCAGTGCCATATATCAAGATGCGGATCTATGTATGGGTTTGATCTTCCGCTTATAATAAGTTCTTCTCTCATCGCCTTAGCAGGTTGGTTATATCTCTTTTACAGGGTTATAGCAGAAAATAGAGGTAGGGGTCTGTTCCGGCCTCAGGTATAAGGCTCTTATACCTTCTATGGCTCAGCACCCTGCTGACTTCACTGTTAGGGTCATCCATATCACCAAAATAGATGCATCTGGTAGGGCATACAGCCACGCATGACGGCTGCTGCCCCCTCTTTATCAGATGTATACAAAATGTACATTTGTCGACATATCCATCAGGGTGGGGATACCTGGCATCATAGGGGCATGATGTTATACATGCTCCACAACCTATACATCTGCGGGGTTTTACAAGCACTATACCTCCGTCTGCATAGTGACTCGACCCGGTGGGGCAACACCTAACACAAGGGGCGTTACCGCACTGGTTACACCTCTCAGACCGTATCTCAGTTTGTAGCTGCGGATAGGTTCCATCGGTAACCTCTACAACCCAGTCACGGCAATATCCAACGGGCACGCTGTTTTCAGTCTGGCAGGCAACTACGCAGTCACTGCATCCCACACACTTTCTCGTATCTACAGCCATGGCATATCTCATGACAACACCTCACTTTCCGGTCTCTTAAACAAGAAGGTTACAAAATTGCCTCTCATACCGGTGCCTCCCATAATGGGGTCGGTATGCACTCTCGTAATAAGCTCATTATCACTTACACCCCGGCCATATGCCCTGGTAAGCCTCTTATCGGTATGGCCAAACCCGTGAACAAGATATACAGAATCCCAGCGAATACGCTCGGTAACCCTTATTCGTCCCGGGAAGCTGCTCACCACACCATCCTGATTCATCAGCCAGACCTCGCGGTTATTCTCCAGACCCCACTCCCTGGCCACCTTGGGGTTAACCCATATAGCATTCTCATCCATCAGGTCAGCAAGGTTCGGATTGTTGGCAGTCCTGCCAAAAGTGTGCATCGGTGCCCTCCCGTAATTAAGCCTGTAGTATCCGGTGGGGGGCTCTTCGTGTGGAGTGTACTGTGGTATAGGGTCAAAACCCTCTGCGGCGAAAGCGGTAGAGTAAAGCTCTATTTTTCCACTATTGGTTGGGAACAGGACATCTTCGTCGGAGCCGAAATAGATATCCTCTGCGCCTCTGGCGTAGGTCTTCACCCCTATACGCTTCATCTCTTCGAGTGATGAGCCTATCTGTCTGAGCTGCCAATCAAGCTCCTCCTCCTGTGAGGCAGCAGCAAAGTATTCACCAAGCCCCAGACGATTTGCCAGCTCCTTTGCCATCCACCAGGCGGACTTTGATTCATATAGCGGCTCTGTAGCCGGCATACGAAGGGCAATCTGGGGTTTACGATGTGGTCCTGTGCGGATAATATCATACCTCTCAAGATAGGTGCATTCGGGGAACACCACATCGGCCCATCCGGTTATAGCGGCAGGCATTGTATCAACAACCACAAGAAGATCAAGATTCTGTATCGCCTCTACTGTTTTTCTCTGATCAGGAAGGGTCTCTATAAGGTTTGTGCCATTTACTATCCACCCCTTGAAGTTGCACTCACGATCGTGCGAGGGTATGGTGGCCTCACATATTGCTGAGGCCAGAGCAAGATCTGCCAGTCTGTACTTGTCAGGAAAAGCCTCTCTCCATGTACGGCCCGGCTCAGGGAAGGGGGGAGCCGGATAGCGCGGAAGGCTGGCATATGCAGGGCGGAAAAACCCACCCCGTCTGCCCCATGAGCCCAATATGGCATTAAGGATGGCAACAGCCCTGAGCCTTTGGGTGTCATCACCATACCATGTAACATGTCTGCCAGGGTGCACAATTACAGCGGGAGAGGCCTTGGCCATCTCCCTTGCCGTCTCCCTTATCACCGACGGATCTATTGTTGTGATGCCAAAGGCCCACTCGGGAGTATAGGGTTTGACATGCTCTCTCAGATTATCGAAGCCGTAGGTGTACCTCTCAACATAATCTTTGTCATACCACTCCTCCTCTATTATTATGTTGATCCAGGTTAGCAGAAGTGCAAGATCGGTAGCCGGCCTGATTGGAAGCCAGTGACGCGATTTGGCCGCCACTGTAGAAAATCGCGGATCTACGGTTATTATTGTTGCCCCCTTATCTATTGCATCAGACATCTCCTGCACCTGGCCGTTATGCATATTCTCACCCAGATGCGAACCGATCAGAACCAGACAGCGGGTATCTCGAATATCTGTTATCTCGGGCGACTCCACGCCATCGCCAAAGGTGGCAATGAAAGCGACCTCTCTGGGGCCCCGGCACTGTGCGTAAGAGGGGGCTGCGATGTTTACCGATCCGTATGCTCTCAACAGATCGCCGAAATAGGTTCCTCCGGAACCGTGAGTAAAGAGGGCAAGGCATTCCGGTCCGTACTCATCGGCAAGCTTCTCCATCCTGCCGGCCACCAGATCGAGTGCCTCGTCCCATTCGGCCTCCCTGAATGACTGGGAGCCCCTTTCACCCTGGCGTATGAGGGGCTTTCTGAGCCGATCCTCATCATAGTACATGCCTACACCACCGGTACCCCGCGGACAAAGTCGGCCATTGCAGTTCATATCTTCATGATTACCCTCTATCTTCCATATCTTCCCCTCCTGATTCTTGTAGACCCAGCCGGCACATTTCCAAAAGCAGACCTCACAATAGGTAGGAGTTCTGGAATATTGTGTTACGGAAAAAGGGTCGATCGGAGAGGGGGTAAACATCTTGCAGCCGGTAATTCCGGTGGCAGCAACCCCGGCAACTCCGGTAAAAGATATCTTTATGAAATCCCTGCGGTTAGCCATAGTCACTATACATTACTGGTCAGACTGAATAGAGATAAAACCGGGCAATATTGCCATTGCTCCGGATATGCGGCATGAGACTCCCAAAAGCCGTAGGCAGAAAGAGGAGTGTCAGCATTGTCAACAGCGCCGGGCCAGGCCAGAGGACGGCTCATTGCAATGTGGCGGAAAATTATACGAACCACCTCAACAAATATAACCAAACCGATACTCATAGCAACCACCCTGATATTCAAAAAAGAGTGTATCATGCCAGAAATGTAAACTGAAGCATGAACATATCAACACATTCACATATGCAAATATATAGATATTTATTATTTGAAATAGCGACGAAAAGAGATTACTGCTAATTTATAATCATTACAAACAACTGAAGGCTCAGCCATATTGACTACAGGCTTGTCGGGAATGGCCAACACCTAATAGCAGCCTGATAACATCAATATATAGGGTCACAGACGGGCCGCAGCAGCCCTTCAGCCCGATATAAGATGACTGCACGAACCCAACAGCCGGCAAGATTATGGTGTATCCGTGAAAAGAGCGGTAAAGAAAACTGAATCAGGCCCGGGCAC
Source organism: Bacteroidales bacterium (assembly GCA_007132995.1). GTDB lineage: Bacteria > Bacteroidota > Bacteroidia > Bacteroidales > VadinHA17 > SLNP01. The sequence continues at coordinate 8,673 of SLNP01000037.1, forward strand.
TCCCATTACAATATTGGGCCGGGGTGGCTAATAACAGGATATAACAGATAAGGCAAATTCTGCTACAAGGGCAATAAGAGAGGTGCTACTTCATTCGAATGGTCTCCTGAACAGGTACTTTGGTTTTGTGATATATCTCCTTGTTGACAAACTTTATAGATTCTATGGTGTAAAGGGCGCGGGGGTTGTAGTAGTTTATGTACCCCAGAACTGTCTTTATCATGCTCCTTCTGACTATTACATAAAGAACAGCAACTTCGCCATCAGCCCCATGGGCGTCAACATAGGTAACGCCATAACCCTCATTTCTCAACCGGGTAACAAGATCGGTAGCGTCTCTCTTGGTTACGACCCTCACCATCTCATGACCTATGGCAAGGCGCTCCTCAATTACCATTCCAATATAGTTGCCAAGCCCGAAGCCCCCTGCATATGCCACATAATAAACCCAGTTGTCGAGGTTATCCATTATACGGCCTATGGCAATGATCCATATCAGAACCTCAAAAAAGCCTATCAGCGGAGCAACGCGGGTCATCCCTTTCGACACAAATATAATTCGCAGGGTACCCAGCGAAACATCCACAATACGACTAAGAATGATAAGAAGGGGCAGAATTATGTAAACAAAAGCCCAACTGTCGAAAAACTCCATCTTAAACTCTCCTTTTAAAAATAGATTACCGGACAAACCTCCGGCAGCAACATTCCGTAAATCGCAGTATGTAAACGGATTGTATTAATCAAAAGCAATCCGCAAACAGCTGCCGGATAACTGCCTGCGGAAGTGCAAATTTAGTGTTTATCAATTCCATTTACACATAAAACAGAGGGTTCTGGTACGAATTTTATAAGTGCTCGCTGCGCTCGCAGGCATAGGGCATGGTGCTCGCTGCGATCGCGGGTAATTGGTGGTTGGTGACTGGTCATTGGTGCCGTCGGCTGTCGCCTCCGGCCGGTGATCGGTGTAGGTGATTGGTTGATGTAACCCGTGCTGAAATGCACTATCATCAAAAACGATTGTAGAGACGCCCAATATGGGCGTCTCCTCGAGTGCATGCAACTATCTTATAGACGGTTATTCGATTATGGTTTAAGAGTTTATAAGTTGAGGGGTTTAGGAGTTTAGGGTGCTCGCAGCTGGCGCAGCTCGCAGCGTAGAGCGTAGAGCGTAGAGCGTAGAGAAGTGCGCACTATCGCTCGCACTAAAAAAAAGCTTTAAGATATTTCAGGCAATAAAGTGGCGTACCCCAAGTGCGGTTTGTGTG
>SLNP01000130.1 GCA_007132995.1 Bacteroidales bacterium
AAACATCAACGCTCTCATCTGTCTAATGGGTCAGTGTCGTAATTTGCTTTACTCATAGCCATCTCTTTTTCCCGGACTTCGCCTACGCCGGCCTTTTAATCGATTCGCTAATTACACAGGACTGCTTAATGAGACAGATCTATCTTACATGCTCACAACACAACCCGTAATAATTGAACCTGTCCGTTTATACATGATAACCACACAACCCGTGCTGGGGTACGCTTCCTTTTTTTTCGAAATATCTTAAAGCTTTTTTTAGTGCGAGCGTTAGCGAGCACAGGCCCTATGCTCTATGCTCTATGCCCTATGCCCTATGCTCTATGCGTGCGAGCGACAGCGAGCACTTCTCTCCGCTCTACGCTTTCCGCTCTACGCTGCGAGCTGCGTCAGCAGCGAGCCCCATGCCCCATGCTCTATGCTCTATGCCCTATGCGTGCGAGCGACAGCGAGCACTTCTCTACGCTCTACGCTGCGAGCTGCGTCAGCAGCGAGCACCATGCCCTATGCCCTATGCCCTATGCCCTATGCCCTATGCCAGCGAGCGTTAGCGAGCACCCTGAGACTCGTGAGACGGGGTGATGGTTAATATGACTCGGGATTTTCGGGTGTAGGTGCCAAAATCGCAGGTATTAAGATAATTGCGTGGCAAACATAGAGACGCATGATTAAGCGCGTCTCTACTGTAACATTTGGTATTGTGGTGATGGGAGTTGTCTCTTTTTTTATATTTTAGCCACTCACTAAAACAACTAATACTATATATCAATGGGAAAAAGCGTAAAAGGTACAAAAACAGAGCAGAATCTGCTGAAGGCATTTGCAGGCGAATCACAGGCAACAAACAGGTATGAATTTGCAGCAAAGGTTGCCAAGAAAGAGGGATATGAACAGATAGCTGCAATATTCATGGAGACAGCCGAGCAGGAGAAGCAGCATGCGAAGAGGTTTTTCAACTACCTTGAGGGGGGAATGGTTGAAATAACGGCAGAGTATCCGGCAGGCAAGACCGGTACCACACAGGAGAACCTTCTTCATGCCGCCGAGGGTGAAAACGAAGAGTGGACCGACCTATATCCTGAGTTTGCCAGAGTAGCTGAAGAAGAGGGATTCAAGGAGATAGCTACAACCTTCAAGTCGATAGCCAAGGCAGAGAAGGTTCATGAAGACCGCTACAGGAAACTTCTGGAGAACCTAATGGGCAACAAGGTATTTGAGAGCGATGAGAAGGTTTTCTGGTACTGCCGCAAGTGTGGTTATGTACATTTTGGAACCAAGCCTGTGAAGACTTGTCCATCATGTCTGCACCCATTCAACTACTTTGAGTTACAGGCTCAGAACTACTAGTCCTGTATAAAAATTCCTCATTAAAACAGAGAGGCCATGAAACCCTTTTCTGGCGAAGAGATGCTGTCACTTATTACCAGCAGGCAGAGTGACAGATCATATTCAGATAGACCTGTGGAGAGAGAGAAAGTTGAGAGGCTGGTTGAGGCAGCCCGGCTCTCTCCCTCCGCCTGCAATGCACAACCCTGGAAGTTCATAGTGGTTGATGAGAGAGATATGGTGGCGCAGATAGCTGCGGCAGCATCTGCCAGGGCTCTTGGAATGAACAGGTTTGTGAGCGAAGTGCCCCTTTTTATTGCCATTGTAAGGGAGAGGGCCAACTTCACATCCATAATAGGTTCGAAGATTAAGGAGAAGGACTACTCACTTATGGATATAGGAATCGCCTCAGCTATGATAACCCTTCAGGCCGCTGCCGAGGGGCTCGGCTCCTGTATTCTGGGTTGGTTCAATGAGAAAGAGGTCAAAAGTATTCTTGGAGTACCCCGATCAAAACGGATAGAGCTTCTTATCGCCGTAGGCTACCCTGCAAAAGAGCAGAGACAAAAAAAGAGAAAACCTCACGCAGAGGTTATCTCTTTTAATGGCTACAACCTGTAATTTCAGAAGTCAGCTCAGCTGTCCGAGCGCCCTTTTTATCCGGGCAACTGCCTCCTTTATATTCTCGTCCGAGGCCGCGTATGATATTCTTATGCACTCGGGGGCACCAAAGGCTGTGCCTCCTACCATTGCCACATGCGCCTTCTCCAGAAGGTAGAGTGCCAGATCGTCTGAGCTTCCGATAACTTTTTCGCCGTCGCTCTTACCTATATAGTAAGATATATCCGGCATCACATAGAATGCACCCTGGGGCACCCTTACCCTAAACCCCTCTATCTCTTTCAGCAGTGAGCAGATAAGATCTCTTCTTCTCAGGAATGCCTCTCTCATAGCTTCACGCGAGGCGGGATCTGATCTCAATGCAGCCAGCGCGGCTCTCTGAGATATTGAGGCAACCCCGGAGGTGATTTGCCCCTGCAGTTTATTACAGGCCTTGGCTATCCAAAGAGGAGCGCCGATATATCCTATACGCCACCCGGTCATGGCAAATCCCTTGGACACACCATTTACCGTAATGACCCGGTCAAATATTGAGTCGAATGATGCCATGCTGATATGATCACCTGCAAAGGTGATATGTTCATATATCTCATCAGACATCACAAAGAGCCCCTCATGTTTTTCTACTACACGGGCTATCTTCTCCATCTCCTCCCTGGTATATACCATACCGGTCGGATTGCTTGGTGAGTTAATTATTATCATCCGTGTTTTAGGGGTTACCGCGCTCTCTATCTCCTCTGCGGTAACCTTGAAGTCATTGTCGATGGTAGCATTTATTACCACAGGTACGCCACCTGCAAGTTTCACCTGGTCAATGTAGCTCACCCAGTAGGGGGCCAGGAGGATAACCTCATCGCCAGGATTAATCATTGCAAGTATTACATTTATAAGAGAGTGTTTCCCGCCGCAAGAGACAACGATCTGGTCGCTGCTGTAGTTGAGTCCGTTCTCCACCCTGAATTTCTCAGACACCGCCTCTCTCAGGTCGGCATATCCGTTTACAGGGGTGTAGGTGGTATAGTTTTCATCTATTGCCCTCTTGGCAGCCTCTTTAATCTCATCGGGCGTGTTGAAATCCGGTTCTCCCACACTGAGGTTGATTACATCAACGCCTCTCTCTTTAAGGTCACGGCTCTTCTGTGACATTGCAAGTGTCTGTGAAACAGACATAGCTTTAATTCTATCCGATAGATACTCCATAACTATATAATTTTGTTTTCAACTGACACATACTGTTTTCCGCCGGGCAACAATCGGGTACTGATCGCATTTTACCACATTGAAATAACCGTTGGCCAGGCGAAACTTCAAATGTAGTAAGATTTAATGAAAAGAGAAGTGACTTTATTTATGTGCCGTAATATCTGTCGTGCATGGCCGGATTCAATTAACCTTTTGCAAATGCCGATATTAAAAAAAGCATTAGGTTTGTAACAGATAACCTGATGATCATAAATTGTAACGAGATGGAGATGTTAGCAGATATTCTCACCATAATTCTTCCGGCTGTGGCGGTTCTTATAACAGCTGTTCTTATAACCGGCAAGATGGTGAAGAACGAGAAGGCGAGAAGAGATAAAGAGCTTACCCTTGAGGCTGTAAGAACGGTATTGCCAATAAGGCTTCAGGCCTATGAGAGGATTGTACTGTTTCTTGAGCGCATAAGCATGGAGTCGCTTCTTATGAGGAGTAATACCACGCCCATGAGTGCTCAGAAGCTGCATGGTACCCTTCTTAACACCATAAGATCTGAATATGAACACAACCTGTCGCAGCAGCTCTATATCTCGGCCGACGCCTGGGAAGTTGTCAGGAGCGCCCGCTCAAACATGGTTAAGATTATAAACGGAGTAGCAAAAGAGCTCCCTAAGACAGCCACATCGATGGATCTGGGCAAGAACTTGCTGGAAGAGATTATGAGCATGGACAGGGAACCTACCAAGGCAGCCATAGATCACCTTAAGCAGGAGGCGGCATCACTCTTCTGAGCACTCGCCCCCTACCCTTCACTCATGCCTGCTTACTGCCTGGAAGCAGTCCGGTGCTCCTCCTGATAAACTCTGCCAACTCTTCGCCCCTTAGCATATTATTCTCAAGAAGTGCCAGGTCGATAACCTGCTTGGCTATATTATTACCGGTACCCCACTCCCTGACCGACTCTGCCAGTTCAGACTCCTTCTCTGAGAGCTCCTTCCTCATTGCTTCCAGATCATCCTTTTCAGCCTGTGATATCTCTTCCGCCTTTTTATTACCATGTTCGGCTGAAAGAAACTCAACCTTCTCACCTGTCTTCTTAATGGCGTTTCTCAACGGCTCTACCCTTTCGGCGAGATTTGATTCGGCCTCATCAGAAAGTTTGGTAATAACCGGGTGGTTGGTGTTGACAACCAGATTATAACTCTCAGGAAGTTCTCCGTACAGTGAGGGTCCTCCGCCCATCTGCGACATATCTCTCATACGCCTTAGAAATTCGGGCTGTGTAATTACAACAGGGCTCGCCGACTCATCCATAGGTTCAAACGACACACTAAACCTTGCCCTGTCATCAAGGTGAGCCTCCATAAGGTGTCTTACCACTACCTGCCGGTCGCGGTCAAGGCTTGACTGACGATCTTCTTCAGCGGGCACAAGTCTTTCAGGGATATCAGAATCGACCCTTACAAAGCGCACATCCTCAATTTTTGACTCGAGGTGGTTAAGGAAATGGTTGTCAAGCTGGCCATCCATAATCAGAACATCGTATCCTCTTGCCCTGGCTTTCTCAATATATGAGTGTTGGGCAAGCTTATCGGTAGCATATATAACGACAATCTTCTTATCCTTGTCGGTCTGCTTCTCTCCAATTTTCTTTTTATACTCGTCGATAGTATGATAGCTATCATCACAACTCTTAAGCAGTGCGAATCCGGAAGCTTTATCAAAAAACTTCTCCTCGGTTATCATCCCGTACTGAATAAAGAGTTTCAGGTCATCCCATTTCTTCTCAAACTCATTGCGCTCCTTTTTGAATATCTGGTTCAGCCGATCAGCTACCTTCCGTGTAATATGGGAAGATATCTTCTTAACATTCGAATCACTCTGCAGATAGCTTCTTGAGACATTGAGAGGGATATCAGGTGAATCTATAACCCCGTGCAGCAGAGTGAGAAACTCAGGTACCACTCCCTCTACCGAATCGGTAACAAAGACCTGATTGCAGTATAGCTGTATCTTATTCTTCTGTATCTCAAAATTGCTTCTTATTTTCGGGAAATAGAGTATTCCTGTCAGCCTGAATGGATAGTCAACATTGAGATGAATATTAAAGAGAGGATTCTCCACTCCCGGGTATAGCTCATGGTAGAAGTTGTTGTAGTCCTCCTCCTTAAGGTCTGATGGCTTTTTGGTCCATGCAGGAGTGGTGTTGTTTATCACCCTCTCTTTTTCGGTGTCAACATACTTTCCATCTATCCACTCACGCTCTTTTCCGAATATTATCTCAACAGGCAGGAACTTGCAGTATTTATTCAGAAGGGACTCTATTCTCGCCTCATCGAGGAACTCTTTTGACTCCTTATCTATGTGCATAACGACATCGGTACCCCTACCCTCTCTTGTAGCCTCCTCTATGGTAAACTCAGGGCTCCCGTCGCAGGCCCATTTGAATGATTCAGATCCCTCCTGCCACGACCTGGTTATTACCTCAACCTTTTCTGACACCATAAAGCTTGAGTAGAAGCCGAGTCCGAAATGGCCTATGATAGCGTTAGACTGCTCTTTGTACTTCTCCAGGAAATCGTTAGCACTTGAGAAGGCGATCTGGTTAAGGTATCTGTCGAGTTCATCGCGGGTCATACCCACACCACTGTCAGAGACCGTTATGGTTCTCTTCTTCTTATTCAGTGAGACCCTTATGCTTAAATCGCCCGCTTCACCCTTAAAATCGCCGCTGCTTTGAAGGGTCTTCAATTTTTGTGTGGCATCTACTGCATTGGATATGATCTCTCTTAAAAATATCTCATGGTCCGAGTAGAGAAATTTCTTGATAATGGGAAATATATTCTCCGTTGTTACACCAATTTTACCTTTCTGCATAGCATGTCCCTTTTTAGTTATAGATATTGCACTGGCATTACCAAACCCTGTGCCACCCTGCAGCAGGTGACAAATAGTCAGGGGCCTGACCTTTGACAGTGGCGGAAAAAGACCTTATGACAAAAAAACAGAGGTGTTGTAGCACCCGCGCTCTGCAGAAGAGTCGGTTTGAGAGACAAAAAGGCCTGATCAGTATCGGGCTACCGACAGATACCAGGCCAGATAGAGGGCTCCCAGAGAAAAGAGGGTTGTCATTGCCAGCACAATAGAAGAGATACGGACCCTCTTTCGTCGCGAGTCGAGGGCAACCTCACTGATAAGCCTCTTTACAGAGTTGTGTATTCTGTGAATAGAGTTGTTATTGGCGGGGACAGAAGAGTAGAACGGAAATGGCAAATTAGCAGGCCTGTCTCCATGGGTCATTAGAATAATATTTATGTCTGGTGACTCTGACAGCAGTGACATTGCAAAAGATTCGGCAGCGCTTCTCTTATCGGGTTTATCGGGCAGCGGTATTACAGCAACCTTAAAGCATTTCTTTGCCTGGCTGCTTTTTACGGAATTAATAATCTCGCTCGGGCTTGAGCTGACAATGACATTGTATCGCGAGGAGTCACTAAAACGGTTCTTTATCTCTGCCGAGTAGCTCTTCTTGTCGTCAAGGCAAAACAGATGTGTAAACTCTTTTACAGCCATATCAGGTTATCATTCTGTAAAGATACAAAGTTAGAGGCTATCATCAACATAGTGCTTCAATCTCTCTTGCCTGCCGCAGCCTCGATAAGTTCAAGAAGACGACTGCATGCCTCCTCTGCCTCCTGCATGTTTATGGTAAGGGGTGGGGCTACCCGTATTGAGTTCTCCCTGAAGAGAAAAAGGTCAACAACTATTCCGAACCGGGGAGCCATCTTTACAACCTTACTGGCCATCTCGCATGAGGCCAGCTCTATTGCCAGCAGCAGGCCTCTTCCCCGTATCTCCTTTATAGCCGGATGATCAAGGCGAGCTCTGATGAGTTGCGAAATGTCAGAGGCATTTGCAGCCAGATCGTTCCTGAGTGAATAGTTCAGCGATGCCAGGCCGGCAGCACAACAGACAGGGTGCCCCCCGAAAGTCGTAATGTGTCCCAGAGGAGGATTAACCGAGAGGCTCTTCATCATACGGGGTGAAGAGACAAATGCGCCCAGGGGCATCCCGCCACCGAGTGCCTTGGCAAGTACAATGATATCAGGAACAACTCCATAGTGTTCAAATGCAAAGCCCTTACCGGTACGACCCAAACCTGTCTGGCACTCATCGAAAATAAGTATGGTACCAGTCTCATTACATCTCTCCCTTAGCGATTCAAGGAATTGGGGGTGAGGTTCAACAACACCTGCCTCAGCCTGAATGGGTTCAACAATAACAGAAGAGACCTCTTCGGTAATAAGGTCCAAAGCGTCGAAGTGATTGAATATCCCTCTCTTTACCGCCGGCAGAAGGGGCCCGAACGATTTTGAATAGTGATCGCTTCCCTGTACGCTTAAAGCGCCGTAGGTACTGCCATGATAGCCATTCTCGAAGGAGACGATACCCTTGCGTCCAGTCTCTTTCCTTGCCAGCTTGAGTGCCCCCTCAACAGCCTCGCTTCCGGAGTTCACAAAAAAGATTGAACCAAATGGTGGCGGCAGAAGGGAGAGGAGCTTTTCAGCATACTCTACCTGGGGAGCCTGGACAAACTCTCCATATACCATCAGGTGCATATATGAATCGACCTGGCTCTTTACTGCTTCTGTAACCTCTCTGTTTGAGTGTCCGGTGCTACTGACAGATACACCTGAAATAAGATCTATATAGCTATTACCGGATCTGTCGTATAGTCTGACGCCTTCAGCCCTCACTATATCGAGAAGGGCAGGCTCTTCCGAGGTCTGACCGAGGAACTTCAAAAACCGGTTTTGGAGTGGCAGCATAGATTGATATTATCTTGCCATTACATTTATGTCGTTCAGCAGGGTGTCACGGAAAGATTTCCCTACAGGAATAACCTTCTCGCCTCCTGCGACAGAGATATCAAGGTTGTTGTCTCTGATGGTAAGAATATTGGTCTTGTTGACTATATACGATCTGTGTACCCGTATAAAAAGGCCCTTTGGAAGCTGTGTCTCAATAGCCTTCATTGTAAAGTGTATGGTATACCTATCCTGATCTGTTGTAATGGTCACATAGTTCTCAAGTGCCTCTACATAGACAATATCCCTGAATTTAAGTTTCACCAGGGTAGAGCCCTTCTTAATAAAGAACTCCTTGTCGTAAGTACTGTCACTGCTTTCTCTGCGGGCAAAATAGCGTATAACCTTATCGACTGCCCTTGCAAACCGGCCATAGCTAACCGGCTTAAGAAGGAAGTCGGCCACATCAACATCGAAAGCCTTCAATGCATACTGCTCTTTTGAAGAGACTATAACAATATTCGGGGGCTGTTGCAGGCTGGCTATAAAATCGAAGCCATCCATTTCGGGCATCTCTATATCAAGAAAAACGAGCTCAATATCGCGATTTGATATCAGAGCGCTTCTTGCTGAAGTGGAGTCGTTGAAGGTACCAACCAGCTTAACAGAGCCTGTCTTTCTGATGTAGCTTTCCAGGACCTTACAGCTAAGAGCATCATCATCAACAACTATGCATTTCATCTAATCAGGCTCTTTTTACAAATAAACTGCTCCAAAAGTACAAAAATATATCATTTCCGCTCATTAAGGGGCATAGATATAAAAAAGGAAATCCCTCAAGCGGGGGATCTCCTTTCAGAATCTGGCGGAGAAAGAGGGATTCGAACCCCCGGTCCAGTCTCCCGGACAACGGTTTTCAAGACCGCCGCATTCGACCACTCTGCCATTTCTCCGCCGCAAATATAGAAAAATATATTTACACCGACAATCGTGCAAAAAAGGGGTAATTAAAACGACAGACAGGCATCCATAGATAGAGAGGGAGAGAGCGATCCTGCCGCATGACAGAGCGACAAATCGGGTGTTTCACAGAAAAAAAAGGGGCGTTCAGCGAAAAAAGTGCCCATTTAGTGTAAAAATGGGACGATTTGTTTGCGAGAGAGTGAGAAAAAAATAAATTTGTACTATCAAATCAGTATTGGTCTAACCTTAATACCGTAATTATGACAAAAAAAGAGTTAATCAACGCCATCGCTGCTGACGCAGGTTTATCTGTAAAAGATGCAAACAATGCACTGAACGCTTTTGTAGCCTCTTTTGGTAGTGCAATGAAGAAGGGTGAGAGAATCCAGCTACCTAACCTTGGAACCTTCAAGGTAGACACCAGAAGCGCAAGGGTTGTTCGCAATCCCCGTACCGGTGCCAAACTGAATGTGCCCGCGAAAAGGGTTGTTAAGTTCAAAGCTGCTCCATCTCTGACAAAAGGTCTCTAGAGAGTCTGATGAGATTGTCTGAAAGGGTGTCTGCGGACACCTTTTTTTTTTGAGGTAATAGGGGGATGCTTTTATGCTTAAAGGGGGTTGGGGTGAAGGGCTCTCTTCGATATTTTTTTGACGGCCAAAAAGCTTTCTCTTGTTCTTTTGGCCTTGTCCCAAATTTTAGCTTTCTACCTTTGCTTGACCAACATTTCTCCTTCACCTTTTTTTGCTTGACCAAAAAAAGGTGACCAACCGAGGTCGGCGAAGCCGGGCGAGCTCGCGACCGGATGGGAGCAAAAAAACTCAAGGCCTGCAGTGAGTTTGGGGATCGGTTTTATAGTGAAGCCGTCCGCGTCGGAACTCGCGTGCCTTGCACGCTCAAACAGCCGACGCTTTAACAGCTGCAATTTGTAACTGCACATAA
>SLNP01000016.1 GCA_007132995.1 Bacteroidales bacterium
AAACCGATCCCCAAACTCACTGCAGGCCTTGACTTTGTTGCTCCCGTCCGGTCGCGAGCTCGCCCGGCTTCGCCGACCTCGGTTGGCCACCTTTTTTGGTCAAGCAAAAAAGGTGGAAGCCTGCTGTTGGTCAAGCAAAGGTAGAAAGCCAAAATTTGGGGCAAGGCCAAAAGCTGATAGCTGAAAGCTGGTCTAAAGAGAGGAAAACCTACAGAAGAGCGCTGTCAGAAGCTATATCTGACACCGGTCATAACACCAACAGACCATGCATTTATAGATGGCCCGGGATGCTCGCCAAGTGAGTTAATGTAGTATCGCACCATTGGCTCTACATTGAAAGCAAAGCTATTGGGGAGAGAGTATCCGACCCCCAGCCCCATGGTGGTGCTGATATTGAAGGGGCTGAGCCCTTCTGTATACCCAGCCTCTATTCTGCCGCCATCCCTGCTGGCTGCATATACAGAGTTATTGACCAGGAAGCTGTAAGAGAGGCCTCCAAGCAGAGAGAGATCTATACCAGAGTCAACAAACTTGTAGCGCACCAGAAGCGGTACCTCCAGGTATCCCATGTTCTGCACCAGCCTGTTTCCTTCATTTCGCAGATTGAATTTCACAGGGTCAAAGAGCGATGCGTCGTATACTGTAGATACCCTTTTACCCATATGATCTGCAATGAACAGGTCGGGGTTGGTGGTAACTATACGACCTGCAGAGGTGGTAACAATGATGTCATTGCTGCCTTTGCCGGAAAGAAAGCTGCTAAAACCGGTAAAGGCGGTAACATTCTCAACCGCCTGACCCACCTGCGAGTAGTAGAGGCCGGCACTGAATGAGAGGCGGCTGTTGATGTTGTAAGAGAGAGACATACCGCTCGAAAAAGAGATCATCGGGCTCTCAGAGTTGAGAAGCGATGCCATAGCCTGATTGGCTGAACCAGAACTTCTTACATAGAGCGACGGCGACATTGATGCGGAGAGCCCAAACCTGCCGGCAGCCCTCTCGGCAGATGGCAGCGGGAGCATATCGGCAGAGGCCGGAGGTGGTGAATAGACCGGAATGCCGGTCTGATATCCCGGCATAAGCCTAAGGTCGCCCGGTGTGTCATGGTAAAGATCGAATGAGGTAAAGGCTGTCTGAAGCGCAGCCTCTTCAACAGCAACATCTATTGGCCTCTCGTAACCATTCATCACATGAAGCGAGACAGCAGTAAAGTAAGGCTCTTCACCTACTCTGCCAATTATCTCATCACTAAATACCGGAGTGGGGGCGACAGGTACACCGTCGGGCACAATATCCTGGTTAAGGGTGACCATGCCCGGCTCCATCTCAAAGCGCAATAGTGGTGATACAAGCCAGAAAGAGGCGCCGAGCAACAATATTATGGCAGCGGCAGCGGCAGCAGAGAGCCAACCCGCAGACCTGCGCTGAGGAAGTGTACCGGAGATAGAATCCCATACCTCGGCCGGGGGGAGCTGTTCGTAGCTCTCCAGCCCGTTCCTGAAAAGGAGATCGATATTTGTTCCTCTACCTGACATCTGCAACACTTTTCGGTACCACTCCCATATAGAGCTCGACCCTTCTCTGAAGTATAGCCCTGGCACGCGACAGATTCGACTTGGAGGTTCCCTCAGAAATGGCCAACCTCTCTGCTATCTCTTTGTGCGAGTAACCCTCAATCGCATAAAGGTTAAAAACGAGCCTGTACTTGGGAGGCAACTCCCTTATCATTTCAAGCATCTCCTGAACCTCTATGCCAGGGTTGGATTCGTCAAACAGTACAGAGGCGGGCTCCTCACCGGCCTCTATATCATCTACCCTGTAGAGGTTAAACCTGCCACGATACCTCTCAAGCGCGGTGTTAACCACCACACGCCTCATCCAGCCTTCGAAAGAGCCCCTGTTCCCAAACTGCGACAGGCGGGAAAATATCTTGATAAAACCCTCCTGAAGCACCTCTGAGGCATCGTCGTCGTTACATGTATACCTTAATGCAACCGTGTAGAGCATAGGAGAATACCTTCTGTAAAGAAGCTCCTGATCTCGCCTGTCACCTTTAAGGCAACCTCTGATTATTTTCTTAATCTCAGCCAAGCCTGCACGGTTTATTTGAGACTATAAAAATAAACAAAAATCAGATCAAACGCCAACCATGCAAAAAAGAGATGAATAAAAAGAGAGAAAGGTTGCGCGTAGAGAGGCATAAGGCTGCGGTTTAACCATACATTAACAGTGCCCTGTCACTGCCCGCAGGATATACCGGGGCGTGATGAACCGGAAAGGGGTCACTGCCCGGCAAGCATCATGGGCAAATAAGTGCAGGGGTAACTGGTTGCAGTAAACGATAAGGTTTGCGGCACGAAGGCAGCAGACCGGCATATACCACATAAAGCTATAACAGATCCGGCAACAAACTCTACATATGAATCACCTCGCCATAGGCGGCAGCGGCAGCCTCCATTATCGCCTCAGACATTGTGGGATGCGGATGTACTGCCTTGATAATCTCATGACCCGTGGTCTCAAGCTTTCTGGCCACAACAATTTCAGAGATCATCTCGGTAACATTGGCTCCTATCATATGAGCACCCAGAAGCTCTCCATGCTTCTCTTCAAATATCAGTTTAACAAAACCATCCCTTGTGCCTGCGGCACTCGCCTTTCCTGAGGCGGTAAAGGGGAACTTGCCAACCCGGATAGCAATACCTGCATCTCTGGCAGCCCTCTCGGTCATGCCCACAGATGCTATTTCCGGCGATGTGTAAGTGCAGGCAGGGATATTGCCATAATCGAGAGGTTCAACAGAGAGACCTGCAATGGCCTCAATACATATTATTCCTTCTGCCGAGGCCACATGAGCCAGAGCCGGGCCATCAACAATATCTCCTATGGCATAGACCCCTTTTACTGCTGTACGGTAATAGTTATCGGTCACAACCTTGCCGCCGCTGATGCTTACGCCGCTCTCTTCAAGACCAAGATCTTCAGTATTGGGTGTTACACCGACAGCCGACAATACCACATCATAGCTATCTGTAACCTCTCCTGATGGCCTCTTTATAACCACCTCTGCTTTCCCATCCTTAACTTCAACGGAAGAGACTGTCGAGTCGGTATATATCTTCATCTTCTCTTTTTTGAAAGTGCGCTCAAGCTGCTTTGAGACATCCTCATCTTCGTTGGGGACAACCGATGAGAGATACTCGACAAGGGTAACTTCCGTACCCATGGTATGATAAAACCACGCAAACTCAGTACCTATGGCCCCGGAACCTACAACAAGCATCTTACCGGGCTGACGCGGAAGGGTCATAGCCTCCCTGTATCCTACTATCACCTTACCATCCTGCTCAAGCCCGGGCAGCTGCCTTGATCTGGCCCCGGTAGCAAAAATGATGTGAGGAGCAGACAGTTCACTCTTCTCTCCATCACTGCCTGTAACCTCAACTGAACCGGGAGCTATGAGGCGTGCTCTTCCGCTGATATGCTCAACAGAGTTCTTTTTCATAAGAAACTGCACCCCTTTGCTCATACCAGCAGCCACTTTGCGGCTCCTTGAGATAACAGCATCAAAGTCAGGGGAAACATCCGACGGAACCGATATACCATAATCACCGGCTTTACGGATATAGCTAAGTACCTCTGCGCTCTTAAGAAGCGACTTGGTAGGTATACAGCCCCAGTTAAGGCATACGCCTCCCAGTTCAGCCATCTCAACGACAGCAGTTTTCAAGCCCAGCTGTGAAGCCCTTATTGCGGCCACATAACCTCCGGGACCGCCTCCCACTACAATAACATCGTAATTCATAACAACTATTTTTTTGAATTAAGTGACAAAACAGACCTCTCACCCAACCGGTTTATAATAGCCCTTATAAGTCGACATACAAGATATATAACCACCAGGGTGATTATAATGGTGGCTCCGGTGGGAATGCCGAGGTAAAAAGATAGAGTGTAACCGGCGGCAACAGAGGTAAAACTGACCGCCACCGATGCCGGAACAATCCTCTTGTAATCATTCGTAAACAGCATAACAACATTGGGGGGTATTGTAAATAGCGACAGAACAAGTATCACCCCTGCGACCCTTATGTTCAGTACAACCGTAAGCGATATGAGTGCTATGGAGATATATCTGAAGATATCAACAGATGAGCTCCATGTGCGTGCATACTCCTCGTCAAAAGCCATATATACGAGCGCTCTGTAAAAGAGCGAGAAATAGAGCACCAGAAGGAGGGCCATGACCGCCAGTGCAATCAGATCACCTCTTGTTACCGTTAGTATACTGCCAAAGAGATAGCTCATCAGGTTTGGAGCATAACCGGGTGTCATATGGATGAGGATGATTCCCGCAGCCATGCCAAAGGCCCATATTATACCGATAGCCGAGTCTTCACTCATTTTACGCTTTCCGGAGAGGTATCCGGCTGCAAGCCCCGATGCCACTCCAAAGAGAGCGGCGCCGGCAACAGGGTTGAAACCTGCCCAGTGGCCCAGGCCAATACCTCCGAATGAGGCATGTGTTATTCCACCACTCAGAAAAACTATGCGACGGCTCACTATATAACTTCCCGCAATGCCGGCACAGATGCTTGAAAGCAGCACCGCCACGGCACCTCTTACCATAAAACCATACTCAAAAAAATCATGCAGCATCACTCATGTCTCTTTAATACGGTATGTGGCACATCTCCGTGTGCTACCAGCTGTATGGGACAACCGTATGCCCTCAGCTGCTCTTCACTGATCTTCGCCGACCGATGGTAGTGGAGGGTTCTGTTTACACATGCGAATGATTTAACATAACCCGATATGGTACCCAGATCGTGAGAAACCATTATAATAGCAACTCTGCCCCGGTACTCATAGAGCTTCTCGTAAAAACCTTTCTCAAACTCATTATCGGTAAAACTTACCGGCTCATCCAGCAGCAGCAGCCGGGGATCGCCTATAAGAGCCCTTGCAAGAAAAACTCTCTGCCTCTGCCCTCCTGAAAGCCCGCCAACCGAGACAGAAGAGAGGTGTGCGATTCCCATCTCATCCATTATCGAAGAGGCCCTGGCACGATCTCTCCTGCGCATTCTGCCTGTAATGCCCTTACCTGACATAAGACCGGACATTACAACATCTGTAACGGTAAGCGGAAAGTGGGGGTCGGCCTGCGACATCTGGGGCATATAACCTACATTGATTTTACGGCCATTCTCCCTGAGAAGGGTGACCGAACCCTTCCAGGGTCTCAGCAGGCCCATAATAAGCCTTAACAGGGTTGTTTTACCACCGCCGTTGGGCCCTATAACACCAATAAAGTCGTCAGCATATACTTTTAAAGAGATGTCCTCAAGCACGGCCCTGCTTTCATAGCCGGTGGTAACCGATTCTATCTTTAAGAGTGGTTCCATAATCTCTTTTCTCAGTTGCGATACATTGCCAGAGCCATATGGCGGCTACCTTAGTTGCCCTGATCTCTCCTTTTAACAGCTTCACCAAACGACTCAACAAGGGCATCTGTAATATCCATGACCGCTCCGGGCCAGTCGGGAGAGAGAGGGTAGATAATCCTGACCCCGGCTCCAATGTCTGAAGCGATAACCCTTGCACTACTCACATCAAACTCCTCCTGAACCAGTATGGCCCCTATACCAAGCTTTCGCCCCTTATCTATCAGACCTCTTAATCTTGCAGGCGAAGGCTCTTTACCATCATACTCAACAGGCACCTGCTCTAACCCAAAATCGCGCGCATAATATGCCAGCACGGGGTGATAGATAAAGAATGACTCACCGGCGTAGGGTTCAAGCCTGTTGGCAGCCTCCTTCTGTACCGAGTCAATAACTGCCGCTACCCTTCTCCAGTTTGAATTGTACAGATCAGAGTTGTCGGGGTCGAACTCAATAAACATATCTCTGACCGCGGTAGCCATAATCGATGCCGACAATGGCGACAGCCAAAAGTGAGGGTCAACACCTTCGTAGTGAACATGGTCGCCATGCCTGTGCTCTCGCGCATGCAGCAGATCCTGACCCTCTGCCATATCAACCCTCTTCATTTCGGGGTTAACCGCCATAAACCTCTCACCCCAGGCCATATCAAAATCGAGATAGCTATTGCTCACCCAGACAGAAGACCTGCCAAGGTCTGATACTGCAGATGGAGATGGCTCGTATGTATGAGGGTCAGCTCCGGGAGGAACCATAACATTAACCCTGTAACCATCACCCCCTATCTCACTTACAAACCAGCCCAGAGGGGCTATGCTTACCGATATCACAGGCTCGCGGCCCACATCCTCCCCGCACCCTGCAAACAACAGAAGCGAGAGAGATAACAGTAGTAGTGTTCTGCTAATATAATTCATGGTATAACAACATTAAGTCAACATCGTGGTGCGCCACAAATTTAAACATATAACATTTGAAGCGGGACAACTGTTGCAAATAAATATGAGATAAGCTACTTTTGACTCACAAATAAAAATTTAGATGAGGCAGGGTAAAGAGAATCTGGCCGATATCATTAAGGAGTATACAGGCCATGTTGTGCTCCTTCATAACACCAGAGAGAAAAGTATTGCTGATCTGATACTGGAAGAGGGGTTCGTCTTCGAGAATCAGCTGGCTCATTCAACCGATCGGATCAATCCCCTTGACCCGGTAGAGACAAACTACTTCCTTTTTCACAGGAAAGAGTATGGTCAGTACACAATTGTTATCGCAATACCCAAAAAGACCTATGATCTCTATATTAAACATTCATCATCGCTCAGGGTTTCGTTCGAAGAGTTGATAACCTCCGAAAAGCCTTGGCTGGGCGATAACGACGAGTATATATACAGGCTTGCACCCCAGCATATAGCGGGATACTACGACAACGGCCTCAACATAATGACAGCAAATGTGCACTGGAGCAGTGAATACATTGCCTACCGCGACAGGGAGGAGTTCTGACCCCCTCCCCCCCCCCTGTTAAAAAAAAGGAAAATTGAGATAGTTTAAGGGTGACGGCGGCAAGCTGTTCCCTATTTATCACTACTTTTCCAGCGTAATGTTAAAAGCCTATCGCAACTATCTCTTACACCTCCCGTTCTGCCTTGCCGGCGGGAGACCGCAAGAGATATATAAATCTTAAAATTAAACCATTAGCTTATGAAAATTCAGTTTAAATCATTAATCGTGGCAATTGCAGTTGTCACATCGGTTCAGGCATATGGTCAATACAGGGACCATGCGACATTGTCGCGCGACCTGAACGATCTGGCCCGTAGCTATCCCACCATCAGTGAACTTACATCGCTGGTAAAAACAGAGGGGGGAAAAGATATATGGTTATTGACCATAGGTACGGGCAACAAGCATGAGAAGCCGGGCATAGCCGTTTTCGGAGGTGTTGAGGGCAATCACCTTCTGGGCATTGAGATGGCTGCAGGTTTCGCAGAGCATCTGCTCAGAGACTCTGAAACCCAAGAGGTAAGGGATCTGCTCTCGAATGTCACCTTCTATGTCTTTCCCAATGTGAGCCCCGATGCCTCACAGCAATATTTCGCTGACCTCAGGTATGACAGGAAATGGAATGCAAGGCCTGTCGAGGCCAATCGTGCCAACCGCGGCGAAGGAGTACCCTTTAGCGATCTCAACGGAGATGGCTATATAACTATGATGAGGGTAGAGCATCCTGCCGGAACACATGTGCCAAGCAGAGACGACCCGCGGGTAATGGTTCGTGCCGATCTTGCCAGAGGCGAAAGAGGCCTCTACCTTATGTTTCCCGAGGGTGCTGAAAGCAACAACGGAGGAAGACCTGCGGAAAACATAGAAGGAGGGGTAAACTTTAACAACAACTGGTCATTCAACTATCAGGAATTTGGCAGACATGCCGGACCTCACGCCGTAAGCGAGCCTGAGACCGAAGCCGTGGCCGAGTTCCTTTTCGACCATTTCAATATATATGCGGTATTCGCCTTCGGCCCCCAGGACAACCTTGCCCAACCCATGAGAAGCGGTGAGAGAAGGGCTGGCACCAGAGAGATCACATCTATACTGAGAACCGATGAAACCATTAACCGCCTTGTCTCTTCAAGATATCGTGAAGTTACAGGTGTAAGAGGTACTCCGGTAACAACAAATGTCTCAGGCAACTTCATGGAGTGGGCCTACTTCCACTACGGTCGCTATAGCTTCAGTACTCCCGGGTGGTGGTTCCCCCAGGAGAGAGGGGCCAATAGTGAGGTGGCTTTCCTGAAGTATGCCGAAGAGAGTGGTCGCAACGACATCTTCGTGCCATGGCAAGAGGTTAACCACCCCGACTTCCCGGAAAGAAAAGTTGAGGTGGGCGGCATTAAGCCCTTTGTTATGACCAACCCGCCGGCAGAGATGGTCTCCGGTATAGTTGAGTCAAATTACAGGTTCGTGAAAGAGGTGGCCGGAATGCATCCCGACCTTCAGTTTATCGATATTGAGGTCGATAATGTGGGAAGTGATATTTACCGCCTGACACTCTCTGTTCACAACAGAGGCTTCTTTGCCACCATAGCAGAGATAGGAGCACCCAACCAGTTTGTGCGCCTGCCGAGAATAACACTTGAGCTGGCCAGGGGACAGGAGATACTTAGCGGCGACCGTGTACAGCAGCTGGGCAGAATAGAGGGAACAAGATCGCGGGAGTTCATCTGGCTTATCCGAGGCCGTGGTAACATAGATATCAGAACCGGCGACATAAACACCGGTGTAATAAATACTACTGTAAATATAAGATAGGTAATCGCAGTCTGACAGATACAGCGAAGGCCTTCACAACAGAGTAACCTAATAAGAGGTATGATTATCCGCAACCATCAGAAAGGTACTGAGAACGCCGATATGATCCCGGTCATCACGGCCCTGCGAATAAACCATACAACCGTGAAGAGTTCGACAGCTGTCTGCGAAACAGTCTGATAATTATAGTAAATAAATAGACAGAGATATGAAGATAATTGTAAAATCAATAGTACTGATTGCTACCATAGCGCTTCTGTTACCGGTGGCATCTAACGCACAGAGGCCTTCACCGGAGCTCTTCTTCAAGGCTGCCGGTTCGCCCGTCAATCCAAAGCTCCAGGTTAGCTGGAACAGATATCACTCTTACGACGGCATTGTCGATTTTTGTGAGAGACTTGAGCGGAAACACCCCAATCTCGTAACCCTCACATCTGTTGGTAAATCTTATGAGGGGCGCGACATGATCCTGCTTACCATAACCGAGAAGGGTGATACAGAACACCAGCACAAGCCGGGCTACTATGTTAATGCCAATATTCATGCGGCAGAGATACAGGGCTCGGAGATGGCAATGTATATGGCCTGGTACCTGACAGAAATGTATGCAGAAGGGAATGTCTTTATAAGGGAACTCCTAAGAGACAAAACCATATATATCATGCCTACAATAAATCCCGATGGTAGGGAGAATTTCCTGTGGGAACCCAATACCGGCAGCTCTCCGAGGGGAGGAATGGTACCGCGCGACAATGACCGCGACGGCCTTTTCGATGAAGATGGCTTTGCTGATCTCAATAATGATGGGGTTATAACCCAGATGCGAAGAAGAAATCCTGACGGTGACTGGAAAACGGATCCCAACGACCCCAGAAGAATGATCAGAGTAGCTCCTGGCGAGCAGGGTGAATGGGAACTTCTCGGACGAGAGGGGCAGATAGATGAGGATGGTGATGGTCGCGCCGATGAAGATCGTGTCGGAATGTATGACCCCAACCGTGACTGGGGTTACAACTGGCGACCCAACTATGTACAGTCCGGAGCCAGCCAGTTCCCTTTCGCACTTCCGGAGAGCCGTGCTGTGAGAGATTTTGGCTTCGAGCATATGAATATAGCAGGTGTGCAGCTCTATCACAACACCGGCGGAATGATACTGAGGGGTCCTTCTGTTCAGGGAGGCGGATCGGAAGTCTACTCGCGCGAAGACAATATGGTTCTTGACCGCATAGGCCGTATAGGTGAGCGCATGATACCCGGATACAGGCTTCTTACAATATGGAGCGACCTCTACACTGTCTGGGGCGGAGAGTATGACTGGTGGCATGGTGCAATGGGAGCCTATGTCTACTGTAACGAGCTCTGGACAGGCTACCTGATGTTCAATGAGCCGGGCAGAGGCGACCAGTATGAATTTGACAGGCTTCTGCTCTTTGAAGATGCCTTTATACCGTGGGAAGAGGTCGACCATCCGGTATTTGGAAAAGTAGAGGTTGGAGGATTCAACAAGAATTTCGGAAGAATTCACCCGGGGTTCCTCTTTGAGTCAGACGCGCACCGGAACACCGCCTTCTGTCTTCTTCACGCCTACCACACACCACAGGTCAAGGTCGACGATATTGAGATTGAAGACATCGGTGGAGGGCTCAGAAGGGTTACCGCAACCATAACAAACGACAGGATGATGCCGACACACTCAGGACAGAACCTGAGATACAATATTGACCCCCCCAACTACATATACCTGGACGGGGGCGAGGTTATCGCAGGCTTTATTGTAAATGAGCGCAACCATCTGGGCAACGACTTCGAACAGAGGCATAACCCCCAAAGAATGGAGGTCAGGAACATATCCGGACAGTCGAGCGTAAAGGTTAGATGGATCGTCAGCAGTGGTAACCGTTTTACCGTAAGAGTTGAGAGTGTAAAGGGAGGCAGAGACTCGAAAGAGGTACGCTGATTAGCTCTCTTACCTGACACACTTAGTATAATAAAGAGGGAACCCCACTTCATACCGAAGTGGGGTTCCCTGCTTTATCTGTTACGGCCGACTATTACAGTTCAGCTATATCAATACTCTGAATAGTGGTTTTTTTACTCTCAACAACCACCTCTTCAACCATTCCTAATACCTGATAGGATTCATCTTCTCCAATAGCAACCACGATAAGATCGTATGTCATGGGTGCAAGGAATGCTAAATGGTAGGCGCCAGCCTCATCGACCGGATCACTACTAACTGCATTGGGAAAACGTGCCATCTCAGCCTCAGGATCATTAGCCTCGGAGGCAGTATAGGTACCCTCTTCGTAAGCAAATATTACTATATCCTTACCATCAGGTATGTTTGTCACACTTCCCATGATTTTTCCAGCCTGCTGGTCAACTACCAGGCGTATGGCAGGCTTAAGAATATAATGTCCCGAAATACCAGCTCTTACGACTGACTTACGGACATCAAAATCTGCTGTAACCTCTACCGTTCCATTTGAAGGTACGATAAACATCCCCACACCCTTGTATCCAGTGTTGGCACCGCTTGGTACAAACAGAGTCTGTGTGGTTCCGTCGACAAACTCGATGTAGCAACCAGGATTGGCAATAGGACCGCTTCCAAATTCAGGGGCATCAACTATAAACCTCAGCTGGGTGTAGGTGCCGGGAGGCATCTCAAGGTCGCCCAGCAACTCAGTTGCTCCTCTTGTAAGATCGAGAAGATTAAAAGATACCGGACCTTCAAAATCATCGAAGCTGACAAAGTTATTACCACTAATATGGTATTGAATATCTGTAATCTTGATATAAACAGCTTCAACACCATCGGAATCTATTGGAGCATCCGTGATAGAAAGCCTCAGTGTTCCGGTGTCAGAACTCTTTTTACAGCCGGTTATAACTGAAATAACCATCAAAACTGCTAAAAATGAATAAATAATACGTTTCATAATTGATAAGGGTTTAATTAATAATTATCATCTCTTTCCTATAAGACGAATGTGATGCCCGTTAGGTTGGAACAGCAGAAGAAACAGATAAAAGTTGAGTTGAAGGGTATAGTATTACAGATGCCCTGAGGGGCGCAGGGCAATATTCAGAACAGACTATAGCTAATTGAGAGAGAAAAATTAATTGCCGCGTTTCTGGTCTGACTCAGATACCAGGGTATATAGTCGTTACCCTGAAAGACATTCTTTAATCCATATTTAAACGAGACGCCCGGTGTAATTGTCAGACTATAGCCCAGTGAAAGCGGGTAGTCATAACCGGCCATCACCCCGTAATCAAGATCACTGAACTCATTTCTGATATCGGCAGTTATGCCGGGTAATGCTCTGGTAGCTCCTCTCATGAATCCGATGTAGCTGCCTGCCCAAACATAATGTTCTCTTCCGACATTATTGAACCGGTAACCGGCCTGCAAGCTAAGAGTGTAATAGTTAAGTTCATAGTTTGTCGTGACATACTTGCCATTGAGGTACTCATTATAGCTCTGCCGGCTCTGGCTCAGCCACATAAAATCTGACCTCAACCTCATACGCTGTCCGATATTGGCACCGGCATGAACGCCTATATTCATTCCGTATGAGGCATTTACTGCGGTAAGGTCGTCGGACTTAAGCGCTTCTACTGTTTTATTGTTAACCATCCAGGTGTTAGCCAGCTGTCCGGTTAACCCGAAATAGAGCGAACCGGATTGTGACGATTGCTTCGTATCTGTATCTGTCGGGGAGACATCTGCTTCCGGGATAGTAAAATCGCGCAACTCACATCTTCCTGATCCGGCAAAAACAGTGGCAGGTAGTGTCTGATCCGGTGTATGAATCGCTGCAATTCTTAGGTCCTTATAATCGGTTAACTCCTCAGCAGGGGTCAGTTCCCGCTCTGCGGCAGGCTCTGCGGCAGGCTCTCCGGCATCGGCGGTCTCTTCTGTTATCGGCATCACTCTCTCAACACGCCCAACAGGAGGCTCCTCCCGGGGTGGCAACGGAGCTTGCTCTTCAAGGATATCAGCCAGCTCTGTCCTGTCACCCTCTTTTCCTGTCAGAAAAAGAAGGATAGTACCGGCCGACACGAGAATAAGTAGAGAGGCGGCAATTCCCAGTGTCCTCACCCAATTAATCTGTGAGCCTGAGGAGGGAAGGTTGCTCTCAACACCGCTCCACACCATATCGATGTCAAGCTGATCCTGAATCCCCTCCCATATCTCTGAAGGGGGTTCCAGAGAGCTGTTCTCAATCAGAGACCTATATATTTTTTCAGGATCCATTTACATATCTATTTTAATCGCCCAACCATTCCTGCAAAAGGTTTCTGGCCCTGTTATATTGTGACTTGGAGGTGCCGATAGAAATTTTGAGATTTTTGGCAATCTCCTTGTGGGAATAGCCTTCAACAGCAAACAGGTTGAAGACCATACGTGCTCCCGCAGGCAGCCGGCTCACAAAGCTCATGAGCTCTTCAACTGTCATATCAGACAAGGCGCCGTTGCTGTCTCTTGCTTCTATTTCAATAATATCTCTATCGATTCTGTTCTCCATCTTAATCCTCTTTCTCAATGTATCTATAGCACTGTTCACTACCACTCTTCTGATCCATCCTTCCAGTGAACCGCTGAATTTAAAATTGTCTAGCTGGCGAAAAACCTTAATGAACGCATCCTGCATTATATCACGGGCCAGCTCCCGATCACCGGCATAGCTAAGACATATGCCATACATTTTCGTGGCATGCCTGCGATAGAGGAGTTCCTGAAACCGTCGCTCACCCTTCCTGCAGCCCTCTACGATCTCTTTCTCGCTATATATATTTGACATACTATGTGCACCATCTATTCGAAGGTCACCTTAATTGCATTAGTCATTCTTGCTGCAATCTGATTAAAAAGTGCAATATTATTTTCACTGTTTATTACAACATAATCTACCCCTCCGATAGTGGTCATATCTGCTGAGGCCATACTGCCTGGATTAACAAACCGGAACATAAATCCGATATCTATTTTCACCCGTGCAACAGAAGGCCTGTCCCGACGCAAAACTATATCGCTACCATCTACCGGCCTTGCCCTTACGGTAATCATATCCGGGAATCCGTACTCAAAACTGAACGGAACAGTAGAGAGAGGCCCAGACTTCACGGTTCCGCTGACCAAAAAAGCGACCTTCCCGACCGTGTCAAGATGCAGTGTGATGTCAATACTGTTATATATGCCCTGAGGAATATCGAAATCGACCGGATAATCTGTTATTCTCTTTATCAGGTCGGCAGTTACAACCTTGGGGAAGGCAGAAACAAATGAGACATCCCTGCCTGCTGCCCGCCGGCCATCAAACTCAATTGCATTTACGATAAGAGTACCTTCTTCGATGCCACTAACAGGAGAGGCTTTAACCTCAATGTCA
This sequence comes from Bacteroidales bacterium, assembly GCA_007132995.1. Lineage (GTDB taxonomy): Bacteria > Bacteroidota > Bacteroidia > Bacteroidales > VadinHA17 > SLNP01. Next base: position 14,156 of record SLNP01000016.1, read on the forward strand.
CAGTCAAAGTCACCCTTTTTGCCCTCGTCTGTTTCCAGTTCAAAAATAAATGAGACCTCTGACGGGAGTGTAAGGTCGTCTTTTATACATGAGCCTGCTGTAATTGTCAGGAGGATAAGTGATAAAACCAGAATAACCTTCATAACCATACTATTTCACCATAAATCATACCCGGGGACAGATCCCTTCGGATATCTGTATTATCATAATATAGACGAGATACCCGGCCAAAAGGTTGTAATTATTCCTGCCAGTAACAAAAAAAAAAAGAGAGTGGGACCCTTCAAACAGCTATCTGCCCGGAGAGTCCCACTTGTTGATAATTATTAACCCCAAAAAAAACCGGCTTTCAGAAAGCCTGCATATTCAACCTGAACGAACCTGTTGCGGCGTCAGTTGTGACAATAAACTTCCACTCTCCCACACGCTCTTTTGTATCATCATTGACATCGAAAGATCTTCTCCATCTCACATTTCCCTCTTTATCTATCGAAACCCCAGAATAGGCCTTCCCATCCGGCATTTCGATTTTTACATTCACGACACCCGACCTGCAAGAACCATATATACTGAGGGTGAAGCGTCTTACACAGGGCTCAATCTCAAAAGGATACTCCCGACTTGAACTGGTATTCCTCAATACCCTGGAAAAACTCCACATCATACGGGGTCCGCTCCTGCCCTGTACCACAGCACTCCTCTGCTGCGGATCGGACAGCAATTCCGGGGAGAGAGAGACTCCCTCTCCTTGCAGATGTGCTATCGCCTTGCCGGACTCTCTCTCCCCGCCGGCAGCGGAGAGCAGTCCGAAGCAGCCGCTCAGCAACACTATTGCAACACAATATCTGATCTTTCCATACATAAAAGGGTGCTTCTTTTCACGGTAAAAATAGTTTGAAACATATTATTTATCTGTTAATGATGAGTTAACAACCGGTTAACGATAATTATGGCTTAAGCCAGTACCATTTTTTTCACCAGTTTTGTAGTACGGAACATGCTGCCGGTCATGTCGCAAAAAGCGATAGGAAAGAGCGCTGCATATCTCCTCATCGAACTGCCATATAGGGGGAGTGCAGTACTTAAAGTAAAGGCATCAGAACCGGAAAAATTTTTACCATATTGCAGACTGGTGTAAACAGAGCCGGGCATGAAGAGAGAGAGGAAGGTTCCACGAAAAAAGCTGATAATTACATCGGGTGTAGCTGCGGTAGTGGTTATGGTGCTGGTTCAGCTCTACACCCTGAACCAGATATGGCAGCAGAAAGATGAGCTATTCCGTCTCAAGTACCATGAACTTGCCAAAGAAGCCCTTGAAACATTCGACCGGGAGAGTCAGACCGACGGATTCGAGTCTGCACTTGAGAGCATCTCAAATTACTCTCAGCATATAATAGACAGCGAGCTTCATATTGACACAGGCGAAGCTGACTTAGACCTTCTGACAAATCTTGTAATAAGGGATATTTATGATATTCTGCTGGCAGAAGAGCGGCTCACCCTGCTCCTTTCCGGTTTTTTTTCTGAAAGGGATCTTGATGACGACATAAGAAGAGGCCTGACAATAAACTACTTCGAGCTTGTAGACAAAAACATTGTGTATCCGGTCTTTATCAGCGAAGATTTCCCGACAGGAGATACGGGGCACAAAGGCATTCTGGTCAGCAGGTTCAGGAGCGAGGATAACAACTTCAGGCTTTCATTCGACTACTACATAGATATTGCAGGCAAGCAGTTGACCCTGATGAGGGAGATATTTATATCATTGTCGATTAGCGTTTTAAGCATTGTCGCGGTTGTTATAATTTTTATTGTCGCCTATCGTAACCTGATGGAAGAGCGACGGCTCTCTGAGTTGAAGACCGACTTTATAAACAACATGACCCATGAGCTCAAGACGCCTCTCTCCACAATAACCGTAGCCAGCAAGTCACTGGAAATGGAGAGGGTGATGTCAGACAGAAACAGAATAGTTGAGACCGCAAGACTTATAGGAAAGCAGAGTGTAAGCCTCAACCGCCTTATAAATCTGATATTGGAGATAAGCATCTGGGAGCGGACCGAATTTGAGCCCGACATAAGAAGCGTTGCCATAGGCCCGGTACTGAATGACATAGTTGACAGCTTCAGGGCCGGCAACTACGAGCAAGCTGATATCTATTCATCTATAAGGCTTGAGGGAATAGTTATAAATGCCGATGTAACATACCTCACCACTATGGTAAACAACCTGCTCTCAAATGCCATAAAGTACTGTAAAAGGAGGCCCCGTGTCGACATTGAGGGGTACTATGACGGAAGTACGGTAACCATAAGTATCAAAGACAATGGCATAGGTATTAGTGATGAGCAGTTGAAGATGGTTTTCGACAAATTTTACAGGGTTCCTCACGGAGACATCCACAAAACCAAGGGGCTTGGGCTTGGCCTCTACTATGTTGAGAGAATAGTAAGGTCGCACGGAGGCAGAATAACCGTTGAAAGCGAACCGGATCAGGGTTCGACATTTACGGTAACACTGCCGACAGGATAGAGAGAGTTATTGAGATAAAAGATAAAACCAACAGCTATGAAAGTACTACTTGCAGAAGATGACCGCGATTTCGGGAATATACTTCACCAGTACATCTCGGTAAATGGCTTTGAAGTTCACCTTGCCAGTGACGGTCAGAAAGCATGGGAAGCTTTTAAGAGTATGAAGCCGGATATATGCGTACTCGATGTGATGATGCCCGAGATGGATGGCTTCACACTCGCAGAGAAGATAAAGGGGGTGGCACCCGATATGCCCTTCATATTCCTTACTGCCAAAAGCATGAAAGAGGATATAATAAAGGGGCTTAAAATTGGTGCCGATGATTACATCACAAAGCCTTTTGATCCTGAAGCCCTGATACTTCGCCTTAACAATATTCTGCGCAGGGTGTACTCTTCGGTAAATGATGACTACACCATATCGAAGACAACACTTAAATTTGGCACGCTTGAACTCATATGCGAAAACAGCAAGGAGAAGCTTACCATAAAAGAGGCACAGTTACTTAAATACCTTATTATAAATAAGAACAAAATGCTCTCAAGAGAAGATATCCTTACCGAGATATGGGGTGAAGATGACTACTTCCTTGGTCGCAGCATGGATGTCTTTATAAGCAGGCTCAGAAAATACCTCTCCCCCGACAGCGGGATAGATCTCCGCACCGTCAGGGGAGCAGGTTTTATTCTTGAAGAGGACAAAGAGGCCTAGTAGAGCTCGTAACCCAACTCAAACTCCTTGTCTATGGCGGGGCGGCCCTCTCTCATCCATCGGGGCATCGGGGCTCCCTTAAGATAGTGGTTAAAGAACTGCTCCATCCTTATCTGGAAATCTCTCTTGTTAGCCATTCTTGTAGGCCAGTGAGGTTCGCCTGGATAATTCAGAAGCCATGTGGGCTTACCCAGTCGCCTCAGGGCAATAAAGTACTCTATACCCTGCTCGAACGGGACATGTCCGTCACGATCATTATGCATTATAAGTATCGGTGTATTGACCTTGTCCATTGTAAATATGGGTGAGTTCTCAAAATATCTGAGTGGCGACTCCCATATAGAGTATCCTATACGGCTCTGAGTGTTCTCGTACTGGAACGCCCTGTTAAGTCCTGTCTGCCATCTTATACCACCATAGGCACTTATCATATTCACCACAGGGGCGCCGGACTCTATGGCAGCGAACAGATCGGTGCGTGTAGCCATGTAGGCCACCTGATATCCGCCCCAGCTGTGTCCCTGAGCACCAACCCTGTCAGGATCGACAAAGCCCATGTCGAGCACCCTGGTAACGCCCGGCATCACGCAGTTATAGGCACTCTCACCAGGATACCCCTCCCTGTAATGTATGTCGGGATTAAAAATTATATATCCGTTGCTGGTGTAGTAGTGGTAGTCGATGGTCGATCTGTGTATCTCAGGGGTACGGTAGTTATGCAACCCCTGTGATGACTTCTCATAGAAGTTGACAATCATCGGATACTGCTTCTCCGGATCAAAATCCTCAGGCTTGTATAGCAGACCGTCAACCTCCAGCCCATCTAGTGATATAAATGAGACAAGTTCAACGGTTCCCCAGATAAACTCCTCTTGCTGGGGGTTGGCATCGCTTATGCGAACACGATTCCTGAAGCTAAGGTCAGTAACATGCAGATCGGGAAACATCTCAAAAGTCTCCATGGCAAAGACAACTGTGTTGGCGTCAGCTGCCTTCCTCAGCCGAGAGAGTGAAAAGTCGCCGGCGAAAATCTCTCTGGGGGCTCCCGGTCTCGAGAACCTGAGGCTGTAGTAGCCCTGGCCTCGGGAAACAATATTATTACCTGACAGGTACATGGTCTCTGAGGCATCAATATAGTCGCCACTTCTGCTAAAGCCCAGTATCCTGTAAACGGTGCTATTCTCCCTGCCGTTGGTAGTTATTCTGGTGGGTGCCCTGCGATTTTCCGGATCAACTCTCCAGATATCGAACCGGTCATAAAGCAGCAGGGCCTCCTCATCTTCAAGCCAGCCGGCTATTCCGTACGAGCCGGGGGGGTTGGGTGTGTCAGATGTCTCACTTGTAACCATCACCGTCTCTGGCGTAGTTATCACGAACTCCTCGCGGCTCTCAAGGTTCATGGCATGGTAAGAGCTGTCTGTATATTTATACCAGTAGAGATATTTACCGGAGGGTGATGACTGCATCCGGGCCCTGAATCCCTCTTTAACAAGCTCTCTATCACCGCTGTTAATATCGATAAAATAGATATCGGCCCTTCCTGGTCTGGGTCCCCACATCGTCTCAACCTGATAGGGCAGATTAGAGGTGCCTATGGCAACATCATGGTTTCCCCTTCTTATAGTTGATACTGAGGGAACCACGGGTGTGGCCAGCTGCACCGCCTTACCGTTATCAATGTGATATACTGCCAGATAGGTGGCACGAGCATCGCGATTACGGTTAATAACCTGCTGAGTGTGAAGCACACCCTCATCCCAGTGCCACACATCAACATTGGGATAGTCCTCATCGAGCCTTGCAGTATCACGCTGCCTTGTTGCGGGTGCCGTTCCGTAAAAAAGGCGGCTACCGTTTTCAGAGAAGTAGACTCTTCCGTTAGGGCTTATAACCCATCCCTCAGGTGCATTGGCGCGGTCGCGGTCAAGAACCATAGCCGCCTCATCGCCCCTCGATGCATACCAGAGTGAGTAGTTATTAGAGAGGTTATCATCTTCGTCATCATTAAAAAGGAAGGCTATAGATGAGGCATCACCATTGAATGATATCTGCCTGACCCGCCCTTCGCCTCTCTTGACCGGTATAATCTCCTCACGGTCAAAATCGAATATGTAGAGCCCGGGCTCAAAACCGTTATCATCTCCCGTTGTGACAAAATAGCCAAAAGGCTCATCAGAGGCGAGCTGGTAAGATGTCACAAAAGGGATGGTAGTTGTTTGGCCGGTACCAAAATTTCTTAGGTTAAGATGATAACCGTTAGAAGAGGACTCTCTCTTCTCCGGTTCGTCATCATTCCTCTCGCGCGGAGCGGGATTAACCTGATAGGCCATCCATCCGCCCCAACCCGAAGGAAGGGAGAAGCCCCTTATTCTGGCAATCTTCTCGACCGTGCCGTCCGGTGACCAGATGGCCAGTGTGTCGGGCGGTCTCTGATTACGCCCTGATCCCTGCTGGCGCAGAGCCCTTAATGTGTCGTATGACGGTCTTATTGTAAAAAGAAGGTGGTCGGAATCGTGAGTAAAGCGGAGTCCGTTCCCGTACCACCATTCACCCATCCGGTTACCCCTTCTGTCATACACCTTCACCCTGGTATCACCTGTCCAGGGTTCAGTTTTGTAGGCGATGTAGTTGCCGTCGCGCGACACAACCGTCTCGGTTATTCTTCGCCACGCCTCAACATCGTCCCATGTAAGGGAGCGCTTCGATGTCTGTGCCATCGAAGAGACACCCACCGAAATGATAATTAAACTAAAAAGCAATCTTCTCATAATCTCTATATGTTATGTTACTACTGTATGTAAGAATAAATAATTCCTATCAGGCCACCGCCGCCAAAAAGAGCGGTGAGGCCACTAAAATAGGAAAAAGATTGGTAAGAGGGGATGACCTCTCAGGCAGATCGGTTTGCGGGCAATCGCACAATTTGTTAAAGCCGATATCTCAAGTCGCCAGGGGCAGATACAGGGTGGCTTCCGGCCATCTGACCGGAAGCCACCCTATATAAAGCACACAGATAAATTATCTGAGTGCCATACACCTGTTTTCTCTGTTACTCGCTCTCTCCGACCAGTTCCTCAATCTTGTTGTATAGAGCCTGTCCCCGCAGCCCTGTTGCAACAATTACTCCCTCGCTGTCGAGCAGGAAGCTGGCAGGTATTCCTGTCACATTGTAGAGTGTGGCAGCCGAGGCGCCTGGTGTGACACGATCATCATAGAGATGTGACCATGTGAGTCCGTCTTCCTCTATACCTTTAATCCAATCCTCCTTATTCCTGTCGAGCGACACAGAGAGTATATCAAACCCTTTGTCATTAAAAGCGTTGTAGGTACTCACCTTATATGGGCTTGAGGCACGGCATGGCCCACACCATGAGGCCCAGAAGTCTATAAGCAAATAGCCTTCCCCAACCATTGAGTGAAGCGAAACCGCATTACCCTCAACATCCGGCAGGGTAAAGTCGGGTGCCACATTACCAACCGCCACCGCATTGAGTCTTGCAAGCTGCTCTTTTATTTCGGCTGCAACGGGGTTATCAAGGATGTCCGGATTCAGCCCTCCGACTATAGCTCCGGCCTCCTGCGGATTAAGACCCCTGAAGTGGGCTCTGAGAAGGTAAAGTGAAAGAAATGAGTCGGGATTATCAGCGATAAACTTCATATGGGCCTCCCTCTCCTGCGGCCTCATCTCATTTATTCTGCCGGCTATGGACGATGCCAGTTCATTATCTCCGGCCTCAACAGCCGTCATCATCTCTTCGCTCAGCTTTTGCATCTTATCATTCAGTTCTGAAAGCTCTTCACTCAGTCGCTCCATATCTCTCTGTGTTGGCCCCCCTTTGACTTCTGCACTGCCAAGTTGATCAATATTACCACTGACAGTTATTGCAGCATTATCGAGATAAAAAGCAAGAGGTTGTCTCGATTCTCTGGCAAGCAAAACCACCTGCTTCGGGTAATCGACCGAACCGGTAAAGGTAAAACGGCCGTTCTCAACGACGGCAGAGTCGATAACAACTATCTCCCTGCCTACAGCCTCCTGGAGCAAAATCGTAACTCCGTCAGCGCCTTCAAGGCGCCCGCTTATCTCATAGTGATCTCTCTCTGTAGCACAGGAGACAAGTATGGCAGCTATGGCCATAATAAAAAGTGTTTTGTTCATTGGTCTGATACTTTAAGTAAAATTATTATCTCATTTTGGTTAAAACCTGAAAGGCGTCCGGTAATGTCATCAGAGGCAAGGCTGTAAAAGAGCCACCATGCAGAGGCAGCCCCTGCTGCGGCACCTGGTCTTGCAAACAGGGAAGACAATTACTGACTGATAGTGAGTCTATCATACTACAAAACTATGAAATAATTATTACCCGGAAACAGTATATGGGGGTGATAATCACAACAAAATGATCAAATTATAAGACAGAGAGGCCGGAAAGAGCATTAAATACCACACACCTGATAGCTGATAGCTACTTATAATATTTCTCCAGCAGACGCTTTGCCGCTATATAAGATGTAATCTCCCCGTCGTGCAACTGCTTCTCGAGCGAGGGCAGCATCTCTTTTATCTCTGCACTATTATAGAATGAGCTTTTAAGAGTCTCCGATATTGTCTCGTGCATACGAATTATCGCCTGCTTTTTTCGCCACTCGTCAAAAAAGCCGGTAGCCCTGGTAAACTGCACATACTCGTTAAACATCAATACCATGTCGGCCATACCCCAGTTCTCAAGCGCCGAACAGGTAAGTACTTTCGGAGTCCAGCCCGATTCGGGCATAGGGTAGAGATGAAGAGCATTCTGGTACTCAACCTTTGCCATCTCTGCCTTAATACGGTTGGTTCCGTCTGCCTTTGTAATGGCAATAGCATCGGCCATCTCCATTATGCCTCGCTTTATTCCCTGCAGTTCATCGCCGGCACCTGCCAGCATAAGCAGAAGGAAGAAATCGACCATCGAACTGGCTATCACCTCAGACTGTCCGACTCCGACAGTCTCAACAAAAATGGTGTCGAATCCGGCCGCCTCACAGAGTATGATTGTCTCTCTGGTTTTTCTGGCAACCCCTCCAAGTGTGCCCGCCGAGGGTGATGGCCGTATAAACGCGTTGGGATCGGTACTCAAAGTATCCATACGGGTCTTATCGCCAAGAATACTACCCCCGGTCTGTGAGCTTGACGGATCTATCGCCAGCACTGCCAGCCTTCTTCCCATAGATGTCACATGCTTGCCCAGAGTCTCTATAAAGGTGCTCTTCCCCGCCCCGGGCACACCTGTTATACCAATTCTGACCGAGTCTGTCGGATACCTCAGACACCTCTCGATAATGGCCTGTGCCTTCTCGTAGTGCTCCGGCAGGCTACTCTCCAGCAGGGTGATGGCCCGGCTCAGAATGGTTCTGTTGCCAGACAAAATCCCATCTACATACTCATCTACACTGTATATCCGTCTTCGATGCCTCCTGATACGGTCACGAACATTGGGGTTAACACTTGGGGGCATATCAACCCCTTTATGAACCCTGAGTGCACTTTTATTCTGTTTTTCTGAACCTGCTCCCATATCTCTCCGATCACTACAGACCTTTAAAATAGTTGTAAAGTTACGCTCTCACTACCATGGTTTACATGACCTCTATCATAGATAGGGGCCGGAAGCTCCCTTGACAACTTCGGCTTTGATAATAAGCATTATTTCAGGCATTTGAGGGTCATTTGTGTAGACAAAAAGCACCCTCTGCTGGGCCCCGGGAAGGGCTCCGGAGGTATATGTAGCCTTAATAGAGGTGGTATTGCCGGGCTCTATGCTTTCATCAGGCTGCTCCATCACAGTACATCCGCAGGTCACACGCACATAGCGTATCTTAAGGGGAGTGGCGCCCTCATTGGTCAGAGAGAACTCAACCTCGCTCGACTGGTTTACAGGTATCTCTCCCACATCAAAGGTGGTGCTTTCAAATGAAGCGACAGGGGCATTGGCAATCTGCTCCTCGCTCCACCCCGAGAAATCTTCCAGAAGATTGGCTGTAATATAGAGGAAGGCACTGTTGTCAATGACTCCGTTAAAAGAGAGAGCCACAAGATCATTCTGCGCACCCCACCCCGAATGGGTTGACGCATCATAAACTGCCTTTACAACAGCCCTCTCACCGGGAGCGAGTCTTGATGGCACAACCTCCAGAGAGAGATGTTGCGGAAGAGGCCCGAACCCGACAACCACATGGCTGTCAGAAACATTTATAAGATGCATCTCCCTGCTCTTCTGCTCACCCTTCCCGGTACGGGAAAAATCGATATGGTTGCTCTCAAACCTGACAGGCCCGAGCGCCCATCTGAACTGCTCCTCAACACTTCTTTCACGGGGATTTACCACTCCTGTAAGTGTCAGAACCACTGGCGATGGTTGTCCGTTGCTGTGCACCGCAATGGTTTTGGTGAATGGTCCCGGCATATTCATCGGGTTCATCGAAGAGCGGATAAAGCCAGTCTCACCCGGCGGTACGGGCTCTCTTGTCCAGTCGGGAGTGGTGCACCCGCATGAAGGTACAACACGCGTAATAAGCAGTGGGGAGTCGCCATTGTTGGTGAAGATGAAGTCATGGTTTTTTACACCACCATCTTCCTCTATGGTTCCGTAATTATGGCGTATGGTACGGAACTCTATTGCTGCCTGCCCCTCAGCAACAGACATAAAGAGAAGCGCCATCGCAATCGTAAGAGGCAGTCGTGTTTTAAATAACAGTCCGGAAGGTGTCATAGGCCAAAATTCAATTCTCTGCGGGCCCATGAAGCGTCTGGTGTAACAGGGCCTGCTTCGGACAGTAAAAGTATACAATCTTTGCTTTCCCTATACATTTTATCCTATATTATCTTAGTTTTGTAAGCATGGTAGGTCGCCGCTCAGATGCGGAGAGATGACCTCGCACCAAATTATACCGAATGAATAGCAGGCTACTGATATCGCTGATCGCCATCATCTCACTGCTTGGAATCCCGCAGCGGTCCTCCTCACAGTTTTATAACGGCCTGCAGATGTCATTTGGCAAAAACAGGGTTCAGCACCACGACTTCTACTGGATGTTCTACCGGTTCGACAACTTCGACTGCTATTTCAATGAAAAGGGACGAGAGCTGGCCCGGTATACATCGGCACAGGCGCTATCCAAAATAGCTGAAATAGAGGACTTCTTCGACTACAGACTCGAGAGAAGGCTGATGTTAATAGTTTACGACAAGCATGCAGAGTTCAGGCAGTCAAACATAGGTCTCAGCATGGAGGAGGCGAATCCCTATAACATCGGCGGCAGAAGCAACACCATAGAAAACAAGGTGATGCTTTACAACGAAGGGGACCGCAGGCTTTATGACAACCAGATATCCGAAGCCATAGCAGAGTCAGTTATAGGTGAGATGTTTGCAGATGCTCCCACCCGTGAGCGCACATCCAGATCAGGCACCATAGATCTGCCTGAGTGGTATCTCCGTGGTCTGGTCTCTTGGGTGGCCGGAAGCTGGGACTTCCACACCGAAAACAGGGTAAGAGAGGGGTTTGTAAGTGGTAGGTTTAGAAGGCTTAACAGCCTTGAGTATGACGATGCGGTAATTGCAGGTCACTCTTTCTGGAAATATATAGCCGACAACTATGGTGAAAGACTCATTCCCAACATAGTATATCTTGCCAGGGTAAACAGGAATATTAACGATGCCTTCCTTTATGTTCTGGGAATAAAGCTACGCGATCTTATAGAGGAGTGGGAAGAGTACTACACCGAATATTTCCGTGATCTGGAGATAAAAGATGATTCGGGAGGTGATATCTTCATAAGGGCCAGACGGGAACAGATAATTCAGACAGTGAGGATGAGTCCCGAAAGGCAGCATATTGCATGGGTAACAAATGACTGGGGCAGGCGTCGCATATGGCTATATGATGAATCGGAAGGCAGAATGAGAATTATCTTTTCCAGAGAGCCGCGGCTTGAGCAGGTTCTCGACCAAACCTATCCGGCCATAGCATGGCATCCCAACGGCCGCATTCTAAGCTTTGTGAACGAAGAGGAGGGTGGTCTGAGACTCTACTTCTACGACATCGATGACGGAGAGATGCAGAGCCTCCGGCTTATTCACTTCGAAAAGGTGCTCAGCTTCACCTACTCGCCCGATGGCACAAGGCTGGCCATGTCGGCTGTCAGAGATGGCATGACAGATATATTTATCCACAACATAGCCTCGGGTACAAGCGACCGGATAACCCATGATATCGCCGATAATATAGATCCCATCTTCCTAAGCAGCAGGCCAGAAAACATTATTTTCTCATCCAACAGGCTTAGTCCGGAGCTCACTAACAGAGGCGATCCCCAGGAAGATCGCGGCAGGGTATTCAATCTCTACACCTACGACCTCAACAGCAGGGAAAATTCCCTCACTCCCGTCACCGACGAGATGTTCTATGACAGGATAATGCCAAGAGAGACAACAGACGGAGGCATCTCCTTTATCGGCAATGACAATGGCATCTACAACAGATATGTAGGGGAGTTTGACAGTGTAATAAGCCACATAGACACAATAGCCCACTACCGTCACTTTATAAGGGCTGCTCCGACAACCAATTACGGCTACCATCTGCTGGACTACGATCTACGGCCCGGATCTGAAAAGATTCCCGAGATACAATTTTTTGATAACCGATATCACCTTTTCATCTCTGATACCGGGCAACCCCCTGTCGACAGCAGCGAGATGGTATCAACAAACTACCGTGCCGAGAGAGACCAAATGCTTCATAAGGCCGACTCTGTCGACAAGCTCAGGGAGTGGCTTCTTGAAGAAGATCGCCGCCGGAGAGACACACTCACAAAGCCCTACTATCAATACTTTGTTACCGATGAGCCGATCGATGTAAACCAGTACATCTTTGAGGTAGAGAAGAAGAACTACTATGAGCAGAAGTGGCGCAGCGATTATATGGACATAGACCTTGACACCACCAGGCTGAGTTACCCGCCTGTCAGAATATATATGACCTCATTCTACAACAATTTTGTAGCCAGCCAGATAGACTTCTCTTTCCTGAACAACTCCTACCAGATATACAGTGGTGGTGCCCCCTACTTCAATCCGGGACTCAGCATGCTGACGCAGGTCGGTGCGATAGACCTGTTTGAGAATTACAGGCTTACGGGAGGTTTCCGTTTCTCCGGCAACTTCGACAGCAACGAGTACCTGATAAGTTTTGAGAACCTGAGAAATCGCATCAACAGACAGCTCATCTATCACCGTCAGTCATACAGCGCCGATTCAGACCGTGCGCTACTGAAGATACACTCCAACAATCTGTTCCACTCCTGGCTCTACCCTTTCCATGAGGCTCTCTCTGTAAAAGGTACTGTCTCATACAGGCATGACCGCTATGTTCACCTTGCCACCGATATTGCATCGCTGGAAGAGCCCGACATCAACAGGCACTGGGGCTCGCTAAAGGGTGAGCTGATCTTCGACAACACCCGCCACCGCTCAGTTAACATCTATTATGGCACCCGCTTCAAGCTCTTTGCCGAATATTACCGTGAGATAACAGAGTCACGATCCGACATGTTTGTAGTTGGTGCCGACTTCAGGCACTACACCCGTATACACCGGGAGCTGATCTGGGCAAACAGGTTTGCAGCCAGCTCATCATTCGGACCCACAAGGCTCATTTACTATCTGGGAGGGGTAGACAACTGGCTGGGCTTTCTTATGACATCACAACCGATGTTTGACAACACCATACCTGTCGATCAGACAAAAAATTACGGATTTCAGGCTCTGGCTACCAACATGCGGGGTTTTACACAGAACATCCGTAACGGGCCCAACTTCATGCTGATCAACAGCGAGATACGCTGGCCATTCATAAGATATTTTGCGGGCCGACCATTGCGGAGCAATTTTCTTAACAGCATTCAGGTAGTAGGCTTTGGTGATATTGGTACGGCATGGTCGGGTCTGCACCCCTGGTCGGGTGAGAATGCGTACGATACCGAGATAATAGAGAGAGGGCCGATCAAGGTTGTTCTCGACACCAACCGAGATCCTATAGTTGGAGGTGTGGGCGTTGGAGCCCGTGCCGAGATTTTTGGTTACTTTGTAAGGGCAGACTACGCCTGGGGTATAGAGAACCGTATTGTTCTACCGCCACTCTTCTACCTCAGCTTCAGTCTTGACTTCTGACCGGTACACCACTATTTATAACAGCGCCACCTGTTGAAAACAGAAGCCGGATATTGCTCCAGGCCAGGGTAGCGGCAACAACAATTCAAAATCATGGAGAGTGACATCAGAGAAGTAATAGTTAAGCTTACAAAAGATATTATGCCTGAGGTGGCAGCATTAAGACACCACCTGCATGCCAACCCCGAGCTCTCGTTCGAAGAGCATAAAACGGCGGCATACATAAGCCGGTTTCTTACAGAAAAGGGCATAGAGCATATAACAGGTGTCGGGGGAACCGGCATCATAGCTATCATAGAGGGAGATGGGGGTAACGGCCCCACACTGGCACTAAGGGCGGAGATGGATGCACTCCCTCTGACCGAAGAGAATGATGTGCCATACAGAAGCCGCACCGAAGGGGTGATGCACGCCTGCGGACATGACGCCCATATGGCAATGGTTCTGGGTGCAGGAGTAATACTTCACCAACTGAGGGAAAGGCTTAAAGGCCGGGTAATACTCCTTTTCCAGCCGGGAGAGGAGAAATCGCCTGGCGGAGCCTCTATTGTGATGGGCTCAGAAGAGTTCAGGGCAAATTTACCCGACATGATAGTCGGACAGCACCTTTTGCCCGATCTGCTGCTGGGGGTAATCGGATACAGAGGTGGTGAATATATGGCTTCGGCCGATGAGATACATATAAAGGTAAAGGGTAAGGGCGGGCATGCCGCACAGCCTCACAAAACAACAAATCAGATAGTTATAGCTGCAAAACTGATTGTCACCATTAAAGAGATGATAGAGGGTGAGGCAGCAGAGAGTGGCATGGAAACCATATTTGCGATAGGCATGATAGAGGGAGGCAAGACTACCAATATTATTCCCGCAGAGGTTGTTATAGCGGGTACACTCCGCACCTTCAGCGAGAAGTGGAGAGAGAGAGCCCTTCTGCTTATAAGCGATGAGTGTGCCAGGCAGTCAAAGCTTTACGGGGTAACAATAGAGCTGCAGACCCTTCACGGTTACCCGGTACTGATAAATCATGTGGATCTGGCCGACAGGGCCGGGCGGCTAAGCCGTAAGCTGCTGGGCGATGAGAGGGTATCACTGCTGCCCCGTCGGATGGGGAGTGATGACTTCGCCAATTATGGCAGAGAGATCCCCGCCCTCTACTACAGGCTGGGAACCGGAGCGGGAGACGGGCCAAGCGGGCAGTTGCACACACCCCATTTCAACTTCGATGAAAACATAATGGAGACAGGACTATTAAATATGGTCTGGCTCGCCATCAATCTCACAGACGAGGGGTAGCAGATAAGAGGTGACGCAGAGATTCAGGCAGACCTGCCTGCAGAATAGTTATCCCTGACCATTAAGAGCCACAGACCATGCGACAAATATGATGTTTGTCATCAAACAGATCGCTTAATTATGTAATATTGCACATATTATTCCCTGAGGCATATTAAAGTTTTGGGGTTTAAATTATAAGAGATACTTTTGTCTTGCGACTGTTATTACCAAACTAAATTAAGTAACTATGGCTTATATTATTAATGAAGATTGCACGGCTTGCGGTTCATGCATTGACGAGTGCCCGGTAGAGGCGATATCTGAGGGTGATATCTATGTTATTGACCCCGATGTATGTACAGACTGTGCCGCTTGTGCCGATGTATGCCCCGTTGAGGCTATACATCCCGCTTAACCGGCAGGACAATCTTTAAAACAGTTCAGGGTGGTCAGGATACTGATCACCTTTTTTTTATGCACAACACGATAGCAGGGGTGTTAATTGCGCCATACCGGCCGCAGAGTCGGACCGGATCGTAAGAGAGATCATCTGTCATAGGGGGCTCAGCCACCCCCCACCTCAACTCTCTGTATAACTCAGTTAATCAGGGGTCATATCTGCCCCCGGAGAGTATCTTCTGATAGTCGGTAATCTCCATCAGCTCAGGCAGAGTCACCGAAGGATTCCTGCGCATATACTGCTCAACCATACGAAAACCTATCCAGAGGGCAGCCTTACCGGGCGATTCACGGGTAAAATAGGTTGTAAAGGGAGCCTCCCCCACCAGTTTCCTTATAGTAAACTGGTCTGTGGTAAAGAGCATGTCATGTTCAACCAGATAACCCCACATAAGATCTTCATTGTTACGGCAAAACTTCATCTGGTCAGGAGTAAAACCGAAAATTATGTTCTCCTCTGTATCGGGCATCATTGAGCGCATAAAGTAGTATAACTTCCCCTCATGAAGCATACGACTAATGAGATTCTCGACACCATAATCCATCAGGTGGTAGTCCCACTCGGTAGAGCCCCAGGCGTACATACAGTCTGGTACTATAAACTGCCTGTCCATTCTTCTGGCCAGATAGCTATATATTCCCATCATACCGTAGAAGTCGGTATCGGCACCAAGGTAACGGTCAAGGCTGATGCCGATTATAGTGTCGGCAACAATAATACTGTTATTGAATCCTGTAATGCATGTAAAAACACCCGGCACAACCCTGTCGGGAAAGTGCCACAGGTAGTGCCTGAATGCCAGTGACAGCTGGTTCTCTATATCAGATATATCTTCAAACTGGCTGCTCACCCTCTGGTATGCGTCCCACACCATTCTGTCGGTAATAAAAGAGTGGAGGTATCCCTCCCATTTGTCATCATTTACATCGCCGGTATTTATCACATTACTGAATAGTTGAAGAAACTCGCCATATTTATCCCGCAGGTACGGAACCGCATCTGCCTCCTCGCCTGGTGCAATTGAGAAGATATCCTTCTCAAGTCTCATTATCTCAATATCCTTATCAATACCGGAAATATTGACCCTGTATTGGTCTCTTCGGCATGAAGCAGAAGATATCAGTAGTAAAACAAGTCCGGCAAGAGCAATTTTTTTCTGCATAGAGATATAGATTATTCTTCTTTTACCTTAAGCTGCACATATTTAATGGGCGGTTGCAAAAGTAACAAAATAGTGGTTTTGCAACCAAACTGTTTATTTTGTAAGAGGGTTAATGGTAAACGGTACCGGAAATTATTTATTACACTCCCTGGCTCAGGGTGTCCTGCTCAGGTTTCACAGGGGAGGGAATTGGTTTTTTGTGGAACCAATTCTCTTGCTTCTTTTTTTCGGTTGACCCAAAGTCCTGATTTCTAACTTTTTTGACGGGCCAAAAAAGTTACAACCGAGGTCCGGAGCGCAGCGACGGGGTGAGCTCGCGACCTAAAGGGAGCAAAAAAGCCCCCGGCTAGCCTCCGTCCGGGGATATGGCTCTTCGTAAAGCACCCGCGTTGAACTTGTTCTGCTGCGCAGAACTTCAAACATCAACGCTCTCGTCTGCCTAATGGGTCAGTGTCGTAATTTGCTTTACTCATCGCCATCTCTTTTTCCCGGACTTCGCCTACGCCGGCCTTTTAAGCGACTCGCTGATTACACAGGAATGCTTAATGAGACAGATATATCTTACATGCTCACCACACAACCCGTACTGAGAGCAAGCTCACAGTATTCCCGAACCCGCTTAAGGCCAAATATAATCGACTCTCTGATTACACAGAACGGCTAATGAGATAACTCTGTCTTACATGCTCGTAACACAACCCGTACTGGGAGCAAG
The DNA here is from genome assembly GCA_007132995.1 of Bacteroidales bacterium. Classification (GTDB taxonomy): domain Bacteria; phylum Bacteroidota; class Bacteroidia; order Bacteroidales; family VadinHA17; genus SLNP01. The sequence continues at coordinate 31,225 of SLNP01000016.1, forward strand.
GGCTCATTTTTTCCCGAAATATCTTAATGCTTTTTTTTAGTGCGAGCGCAGCGAGCATTTCTCTCCGCTTTACGCTTTCCGCTGCGAGCTGCACCAGCAGCGAGCCCATGCCCTATGCCTGCGAGCGCAGCGAGCATTTCTCTCCGCTTTACGCTTTCCGCTGCGAGCTGCACCAGCGGCGAGCCCATGCCCCATGCCCTATGCCCTATGCCCTATGCCCTATGCCCTATGCCTGCGAGCGTCAGCGAGCAGAAGCGAGCACTATCATCATTTTTTCTTAATTTTGGAGGCTGAATTACCGGATTATGTAAGCCGGACAGGGAAAAACCGGCAAGAGGGTTGTTTGAACAAAAGAGAGATTTAACATGAACTCACTGAAATATAGGGCCTGCCTGGTTATTACCGCTCTGCTGATGACGATAAACATAAACTCTGCTGTGGGGCAGCATATACATATGGGCCTCTTTGTAGATCCGCTTATAAGCTGGTACTCTTCCGACTCACGCGATGTTGAAGGGAGAGGAACAAGGGCAGGTATTGCTGGTGGCTTCAATATAAATTTCTACTTTAGTCAGAACTACGCCTTCTCATCGGGAGTAACGCTTCTTCGCAGTGGCGGCATACAGAGCTACAGTGATACAACGCTATACACAATTGACGGGCGGGCGATCACCGTCGATCAGGGCAGCAGGGTCAACTACCGGGGCGACTATGTTATGGTTCCTCTGGGGCTCAGGCTAAGAACCAATCAGATAGGATACTTTTCGATCTTCTCCGATTTCGGAATCAGCCCCTTTATGCGCACCAAAGGGGTGTTGTCGATACCGTCGGCAGATATCAGCAATGAGCCGGCAACGGGCGAATTTAACCGGTTTGGTGCAGGATACCACATACAGGGCGGCGTGGAGTACTCGCTGGGGGGAACCACTCATATTATAGTCGGGCTGGGTTATGACAACAGCCTTACGGACATAACCAGCAATAACCCGGGACAGACAGGCAACAGGAGCGTACAAAGGATGCTGAGATTCAGGGCAGGACTTATTTTCTGATCAAAATGGACCAAAGGCTGATGCTACATGCAGGAATAGCCAGCTCCAACTCAAATTATCAGACGGTCAAGAGCCGGAGAAGTGCCGGCACACTTTAAATATCAACTTATCATGACAATAACTCTACAGCAGATAAACCCGACACCGGGCGACATTGAAGGCAATAGCAAAATGATAGTCGATGCTGTTAAGGCAGCGGCCGCCAGTGGCTCTGATCTTATCGTATTCCCTGAGCTGGCGGTAACCGGATATCCGCCTCAGGATCTGCTTGAGCGAAAAACTTTTATAGATGATGTAGAGGTGGCTGTAAGTAACATTTGCAGTGAGTGCAGGGGAATAGCGGCAATAGTAGGTGCTCCTGTCAGAAGCAGAGCTGAAAGGGGAAAACCACTCTTTAACTCGGCACTCTTTATTAGAGAGGGTAAGGTTGAGAAGGTTATCAACAAGACCCTTCTGCCCTCTTATGATGTCTTCGATGAGACACGCTATTTTGAACCGGCAACAGAGGCTGACCGAACTGTAGAGCTGTCAGGAAAAAAGATAGCCGTTACAATATGTGAGGATATATGGGCCGATGAGCCTCCGGCCGGATCCGGCAAGATGAGAAGTATCTACACTGTAGATCCGGTAGAGCAGTTGAAAAGGGGGGGGCATGATCTGCATATCAACATAGCGGCACTACCATTCTCACATAACAGAATTGCTGTCAGGGAGGAGGTGATGAGAAGAAGGGCCTCACAAACAGGCATGCCTCTGATAATGGTAAGTCAGTGCGGAGGGAACGGAGAGTTACTCTATGACGGCTCTTCCCTGGCCCTCTCTCCGGAAGGCAAGATTGTAAACAGGCTACCGCTTTTCAAAGAGTCATCGGCCTCTGTCACCCTTGATTCATTGATCAATGCAAAAGATGAGTGCAGGCCTCTCCCTCCAAAGAACGAGATGGTATTAAGGGCCCTTGTAGCCGGGGTGAGAGACTACTGCAGAAAGAGTGGCAACGGAAAGGTGATTATGGGCCTGTCGGGAGGAATAGATTCGGCCGTTACTGCCGTCATAGCCACCCTTGCCCTTGGAAGGGATAATGTAACCGGTATCCTTATGCCCTCCAGATACTCATCAGACCACTCAATAAGCGATGCCTACCACCTGGCGCATAACCTTGGCATCTCATACCATATTGTATCGATAGAGGAGACATTCCGCTCTTTTGAGATGATATTGAACGAGATACTCGATGACAAACCCGACACCACCGAAGAGAATATTCAGGCACGCATAAGGGCAATAATATTGATGGCATGGGCCAACAAAAAGGGGGGGCTGGTGCTGAACACTTCGAACAAGAGCGAAACGGCCGTAGGTTACGGAACTCTATATGGAGATATGGCAGGGGCGCTCTCGGTACCGGGCGATCTTTACAAGACAGAGCTATACGATCTTGCCAGATATATCAACAGGGATAGCACCATTATACCTGCAGGCTCACTGACCAAACCACCATCTGCAGAACTAAAAAGCGATCAGTGCGATCAGGACACACTTCCCCCATACGACCTGCTTGACGAGATACTTTTCAGACATATAGAGATGCAGGAGAATATAGAGAGTATAGCAAGCAGGGGCTTTGACCGGGAACTGGTAAGAAGGGTGATTACGATGCTACGAACCAATGAGCACAAAAGATATCAGGCCGCCCCAACACTGAGGGTCTCTGTAAAAGCATTCGGATCGGGTCGAAGAATACCTCTGGTGTCGGGCTACAGAAGCTGATAAAAAGCAGGACAGATAGGGCAGCGTAATGGCTGATTCGTGAATCGTGGTTAAGAGTTGAGGGTCCGGCCGGCAAAGAGGTGTAAGTGATATTGCAGATAAGAGAGATGAGAGAGGCAGACAGAAAGGGTAAGGCGAATAATTATTATAACTAATACTAAAAAGAACTCCTTTTTGTAAATCGTGTATTGTAAAGCAGCGGGTTAATAAACTGTGCTGAGGGATATTACAACTATCTGGCAAATAGACTGTAAGAGATGTTAATTTGTCTACCAGGTCATTCTTTTATTACATTGCGCTATGTTGTTTAACATAACAGGGTCATGAACTATAGTAATCCATTTCTTGAAGAGTGCCTCAACGGCACCTTCTCGCTGCTCGGCTGCTTAAAACCTGAAGAGAAGGAGTATCTGTCAAACCACAACACATATGCTCACTACAGAAGGGGAGAGATCGTCTTTGTAGAGGGGGAGAAGCCGCACGGGCTTATCTGTGTCTCTATTGGCAAGGTTAAGGTTTACAAGCAGGGTGTCGGAGGCCGGGAACAGATAGTGAGAATGGTATCATCACAGGGGCTGTTGGGCTACAGGGCGCTATTTGCATCTGACCGTTACTCGGCAACCGCAGTGGCAATAGAAGATACTACTGTGTGTATGTTTGAAAAAAGTGCCATAATAAAGGTGATAAGGAAAAATCCCGGCCTGGCACTGACTCTGATGGAGGCCATAGCTAAGGAGCTCGGTTTCTCAAACGACAGAACCATCTCGCTGACACAAAAGCATGTAAGGGGCCGTCTGGCAGAATCTCTTCTTGTATTGAGAGACACATACGGTCTTGAAAACGACGGTTTTACTATCAAGGTTTATCTCTCGCGTGAGGATATTGCCAATCTGTCCAATATGACCACATCGAACGCTATCAGAACACTATCTTCACTGGCCTCAGAAAATGTGATTGCACTGGAGGGAAGGAAAATCAAGATAATTGATCTCTACAAACTTGAGAAGATAAGTGAAATGGGGTAGCATAGCGCTCTGCCACACCCCTCCCCCCTCCACACCAACCGATACCTGGTAACAGTTTCGTGAGTGACCTACTCACGGTAAAGCACCCTTCTTACTCGGGGCGGTATTGAGGTAACAACATCATAAGGTATGGTACCGCACACCGATGCAACTTCGGCAACCGTTATGTTATCACCGAATATCTCTACACTATCACCCTCGCATGCCTGTGTGCCGGTTATGTCGAGCATGCACATATCCATGCAGATATTCCCGATGGTAGGTACCCTGACACCCCCTGTCCACATGAATCCTTTACCGTTACCCATCTCCCGTCTTATACCATCGGCATACCCCGCGGGTATCGTAGCCACCCTTCTGGGGTAATCAACAGCACCCCTGCACCCATACCCGACGGGCTCACCGGCCGGCACCTCCTTTACCTGTGATATCAGCGAGGTGTAACGGAGGGCCTGACGAAGTGAGATGTCTCCAATCCGGGCAAGTCCATATAATGCTATGCCGGGCCTGACCATATCAAACTGAAATTGAGGATAGTTCACCACTCCTGAGCTATTAAGAAGGTGACGCAACGGCATATACCCGGCCAGTTCGGCAAACCGTTCACAACAGGAGATAAAGAGATCTGCCTGCCTTCGTGTAAAACTGTCAAAATCAGTATCGTCACTTGCCGCCAGATGTGAAAAGAGAGAGGCGACACGAATCAGGTCGCTTCTCGACAGCTCACTGACAAGCCTCTCTATATCTGCAGGCAGAAAGCCAAGACGGTGCATGCCTGTATCTATCTTGATATGCACGGGATAAGAGGTAACTCCGTATGAAGCCGCTACAGTTAAAAATTCATCAAGCACCCTGAAGCTGTATATCTCAGGCTCAAGGTTGTAACGAATAATAGTCTCAAATGATGAGATATCAGGGTTCATCACCATAACAGGGGTTGTTATACCTGCATTACGAAGCTCAACACCCTCATCACAGTAAGCAACACCCAGATAATCAACCCTGTTATACTCAAACAACGATCCTGTCTCCGCATAGCCTGACCCGTACGCGAAAGCCTTTACCATCGCCATAACGCCGACGCCTGTATTGAGTCGCCCCCTTATACTATTCAGGTTAGAGACTATGGCATCAAGATTAACCTCCAGCACGGTATCGTGCCTTCTCTTCTCAAGAAGGGCCACTATCTTCTCGAAGCGGAAGCTCCTGGCTCCCTTCAGAAGGATCACCTCATCGCTGAAGCCGGAGCTTCGGAACGAGGCTGTGAACTCTTCTGTGGTTCTGTAAAACGAGCTGTTTCCGTCAAAGAGCGAGGCGTTTGCACAGAGCCCCTCCCCTATCCCAATAAACCGGTCAATTCCAATGCCCGATATTAGCCGGGCTACATCCCGCGCAAGCTCCGAAGCTGGTCGGCCTGTCTGAAGAAAATCGGAAAGTATAAGTGTGTGGGATCTGCCCTGTCGTGTCTTAAGGTAGTCAAGTGCCATTGCAAGTGATCCGGGATCTGAGTTGTAGTAATCTTCTATCAGCAGGCAGTCGTTGATACCGTTTCTGACACTCATTCTCATGGCAACCGGCACAAGCGACGACATAGCCTCTCTTATAACATTGCTCTCTATGCCTGTGACAACTGATGCCACAGCGACATGAATTGAGTTTTCGACCGATGCACGATCAGAGAAGGGTATCTTATAGCCAAGGACGCCATGGTTCCACCGAATCGATATGACAGTGCCTGTGTCGTCGGAAGATGTGACATCGACACGAAAAGAGGCGTCGCCACCGGCAAGCGACCATGAAGCATCGCGAATACCGCTACCGGTAAAAAAACGCGAGACGCCCTCACGAACCAAGGCCGAGTCGTAGGGATATATTATGGCATCAACCCCCCCGAAGAGCTTCATCTTTTCGAAAACCTTCTCTTCCATCGATGAGAAGCCCTCCTGATGAGCATCGCCAATATTGGTAAAAATCCCAATATTGGGCCTTACAATGGGTGCGAGCCTCTCCATCTCGCCACGCCTGGAGATACCGGCTTCGATAACAGCCACATCATAATGTTTGTCAAGCTGCCAGACAGAGAGGGGAACGCCTGTCTGTGAATTATAGCTTCGGGGGCTGCGAACCACTCTTGCCGAGGTTGAAACGACAGAGGAGAGCCACTCCTTAACGATCGTCTTACCGGCACTTCCTGTAACAGCAACTACCCTTCCATTAAAGAGGCTTCGCCGGAAGGCAGCAAGCCCCTGAAGGGCTGCAACCGGATCGTCAGTTACAATAAAGGCGGCATCAGCAAAGCTGCTGTAAGCGGATGAGTACTCTGAGACAACAAAAGCCCTCACACCACGACTATAAAGATTTGGAATAAAGTTGTGCCCATCATGGTTTACACCACTTATGGCGAAAAAGAGCGTTCGGCCGGTAACCCGCGAACTGCGACTGTCTGTTATCAGGTTGTCAATAACCAGACCGGAAGGGCCGTAAAGTGTGCCTGAAACCAGCTCTGCCACAGCCCCGCTCTCAATATTACCGTCTCTATTTAATGATTTGTTCATGCTAATAGTCTAACTCTGCTATGGCATAGCTACGGGGGAACCGATCCGCAGCAAACCTGTTGCAGAGACCGAAAGGTAGCTGTAAAAAACTGAGTCTCATCTGTGCCCACAACAACAGTATCCAAACCGAGCAGAAGCGGCGAATCCTTTCCCGGTCTTCATCTCTGTTCGGGGGTCTCCGGAGGGAATGCCATACTGCCAGACGCTGTTTATCTGCCTGATAATAGAGGCCGGCCCTTCGGCTGTAATAATTAAATAGTTACTTTTGCAAAGTAAACAAAAAGACCACTTAAAAGAGAAGGGCAGGCATGGAATTTAATAAGGCACTTGACATAATAATTGACGATCTGCGTGATGCGAGACAAATAGTAGATGACCTTAAAAAGATAGAGGGCGTACCAGTAATACAGGTAGAGCTTGTAAAGGCGAAGTGCAGGAGTGCTGAAGAGATCCTGACGCTCCTGAAAACACTTGCCCCCCCTCACCTGGAGGGCGGTGAAGGCAAAACCACCACTCACGGGTCCGGCACCCGGCCCGGAGAGTCCGCCACCACTCCCCCCGATAAAGAGGCTAAGGATGATGAACCGGAAAAGGCGACGGCTACCGAAACGGAAAGCAGAGCCGACATGTTAAGCGATCACTCCAGCCCTGCGGGACTACCCGTAGAAACCGTTAGCGAATCAGAAGTAACGACCAGGGTGGATAGTGACGACATAAGCAAGAGAAAGCCCCACTCAGACAGGGTTAAGGAGAGGGATGAAGAGAGTCGTGAGATAGAGATAGTTCTCTCTGAAGAGAGAGAGAAGGAGAAGATGGCCGAAGAAGATGAAAAGAGCAAAAAGGTCGCAAAGAGCGGCAAGGGAGAAGAGGGAAGTAAGCCAGGAGATAAAAAGCAGGAGAGGGAAAAAGCCAAAGGATCTAAACCGATACTTGCCGACAAATATGTTGACAGAGAGAAGAGGGTGAGTGAAAAGGTTCCCAAAAGAAGTAAAGGAGATGACCTGACATCACGAATGAAGAGCTCTCCCATATCAAACCTTGCTTCTGCCATAGGCATTAATGACCGTTTCTACTTCATAAGAGAGGTTTTTGGAGGCAATAAAGAGAGCTATTACGAAGCGATAGAGAAGCTGAACAATGCCTCAACGATCACCGAGGCCAGGGCGCTGATAGATCACTACGGAGCAGAAAAAAGTGATTCGGAAGCGGTAGGCGAACTGCTTGATATAGTCAAAAGAAAAACCGGGGCGGATGAGTAAACTCTATCTGGTACCCACCCCTGTTGGCAACCTTAAGGATATTACTGCCAGGGCCCTTGAGGTTCTGCGATTGGTATCCCTTGTTCTTGCCGAAGACACCAGAAAGAGCGGACTTCTGCTGAAACATTATGGCATTAAGGTGCCAATGCGTGCCTATCACGCCTTTAACGAGCACCGCAGCAGTGAAGGCATCTGCGACCTCATAGAGGGGGGAAGGGAGACCGCTCTTGTAACGAATGCAGGTACACCCGGAATATCTGACCCGGGGTTCTTTCTGGTAAGGATGTGTGTTGCCAGGGGCATTGATATAGAATCGCTTCCGGGGCCAACTGCTTTTGTGCCTGCCCTCACCCTAAGTGGCATACCCTGCGACAGGTTCTGCTTCGAGGGGTTCCTCCCACACAAAAAAGGGAAGAGGGCAAAAATCGAGGCTCTGAGCAACGAGCAGCGAACCATGGTCTTCTACGAATCGCCCCACCGGATAGTAAAGACCCTTGACATGATGTCGGAATATTTCGGGGAGGAGAGAGAGGCTTCGGTGTCACGCGAAATCACCAAGATACATGAAGAGACGGTAAGGGGGACTCTGGCATCGCTGCTGAAACACTTTACCGACAATCCGCCGAAAGGCGAGCTGGCATTGGTAGTGGCAGGACATTCAGGGAAGAGAGATAAGGAGCAGCCTGCCTCCGATTGCGATCTGCCTGAAACTGGAAAAAACTCTTAATTTCGCAGAATAGTAACCAACCCCTTGTCGGATGTCAGGTTCAAAAAGCGCATTACTGATAATCATCACCCTGCTTCTTGCACCTCTTGTGCTTTCAGCATATGAGAGGGGCACTGAGGTATCGGGCCATGGCACCATATCGGGGGTAATAACTAATCGTGATGGTGAGCCTGTGCCCTTTGCCACAGTCTATATCGGCAGCCTGCAGCTTGGAACAACCACCAATATGTCCGGGCAATATGAGCTGAGCGTACCCACAGGCAGATACCGGTTTCTTTTCCAGAGCCTTGGCTACGGTCATGAGAGCAGGGATGTTGTAATAGGTGATGAACCGGTTGTGCTCAACATAGTTCTGAATGAAGCACACTACATGATACCCGAGGTAATAGTTACACCCGGCGGGGAGGATCCGGCCTACTCCATAATGAGACATGCGATAGCCAGGGCCCCCTTCTATCTCAACATAATAGAGAGTTACCTTGCCGATGTCTATATCAAGGGGACTCTGACCATGACCAATATACCCAGGTGGATGACCATAGGGGCAGGCAGAGGTGGTGCCGCCATAGAGGGTGCCTTAGTCGGAGAGACATACCTGATGGAGACACAAAACGAAATAGAGTTCAATGCACCTGACCGCTATCTGCACAGGCTTATTGCCATGCAGAACAACTTCCCCATTGAACAGGACGATGTCTCGCCAATGACATATATTCAGGCCAGCTTCTATGAGCCCGTATTGATGAACAGCGCCATATCTCCTCTCGCTCCGAACGCATTCGCCCATTACCGTTTCAGGTATGACGGAGTCACATCACAGGGCCCCTTCATGGTTAACAGGATAGAGGTAATACCAAGGAGAGAGAGTCAGCAGCTCTTCAGGGGGACAATTCATATAGTGGAAGACCTCTGGGCAATTCAGAGTATAGATCTTAAAAACGACAATATCGCCGGAGAGCTTACAATACGACAACTGCACACTCCGGTGCATGAAGGGGTATGGATGCCCGTTACACATTACCTTGGGGTAGATCTGTCGTTAATGGGGATAGAGGCCGACATAGAGTACGGAACCTCCGTACATTACCGCGATATAGCTATCAACAGATCTCTCTCCTCACTGCCTGTTATAGTGACAACAATAGATGGTCAGGCTGCTGAGAAAGATGAAAGGGATATAGCGGTGGCAGAGAGCGAAGAGATAAGTGAACTGCTTGCCAAAGATAATCTATCAAGGAGAGAGATGAGAAGGCTCTCCAGGCTATTTGACCGAAAGGCTGAGGAGTCGGCAGAGAGAGGGCGAACGCGAAGAGATGATCTCCTGATAGAGCCGCGTACAAGATACATTGTCGAAGATGATGCCCTCAGCTACGAGCCGGATTACTGGGAAAAGGTGCGACCGGTACCACTAACCGACAGAGAGGCCTACTCTCTGGCCAGAAAAGATACTATAAGCGAGCAGTTAAGAGAAATAGATCAAAGCTTCAGAACTAGATCAGGAGGCCCTGAGTCAGGTTTCCTAAGTAGCATAAGGCTGGTATTTACCGGGAAGACCTGGAGAAACAGAGAGCGTGGTATCTCTTTCACCTACGATGGGCTGATAAGGCCTGCAAACCTTGAATTCAACAGTGTTGACGGATTCCGTTACGGAACCGGCTTCCGCTTCACAAAGAGGTGGAAGGGCGGAGAGTCAATATCCGTATACCCCTCGGCGGGCTACTCCTTCTCACTGCAAGAGCCCTTCTGGTCGGTAAATACAAATATCAACTACAGGAGCAGCAGAAATGACATGTTATGGATCCGTGCCGGTAGCGGAACCTCTGACTTTAACGACTACAGGTCTGTTAACAGACAGATAAACAGTTTCGCCTCCCTTCTGTTTAAAGAGAACATAAGCAGGCTGTATCACTCCGAACACATCTCAGTGGGGCACAGGGCCGAACTCTTCAACGGGGTATACCTGGAGCTATCGGCCATAAGCGGTAAGCGCAGGGCTATGGTCAATAACACTAGCTTCTCTCTTTTCAGGCGTGACCGGGAGTATAGCCCAAATCGACCTGAAAATAGCCTTATCAATACCGATAATGAGCATCTCCTACTGCCGGAATCTTCCCGGTACAGAGCCCTTAAAGGCAACCTAACGGTTATACCATTTCAACGATACCGGATATATGGTGGCAGAAAGGTGCCGGCGGGAAGCAGCTACCCGACATTCACTCTCGACTACACACTGGGGAGAGGGGTGTCCGGTTCAGACAGCGCCCGCTATAACAGATTCATCCTGACCGCCAGCCAGACCATCAACACAGGGCCGCTTTCACAATTCTACTGGAGAGTACGCGGAGGCACAACCATTACCGGAGATGAAATACCATTTCACGACTTCATACACTTCAACCAGCAACCCTCTCCGCTGCTGATAAATGATTACGGAGACGCCTTCTTCATCGCTGAATGGTATTCACTATCGACCAACAAATGGTTTACCGAGGCTCATCTGAAATACACTTCACCACACCTTCTTCTGAAAAGGGTACCTGGAATAAGCAGAACCCTTATGCGAGAGAACCTGCATGGTAAGTACCTACTTACACGAGAGCAACGCCACTATATTGAACTCGGCTACTCAATAAGTGAGATACTTCTGCTTGGCGAGGTTGCGCTGTTCGCCTCATTCAGAGACTTCAGGTATAGCGCCATAGGGGCACGGGTAATATTGAAGATTAATTGATTTTCCGAAAGGCGGCCTATCCGAACGGCGAGTCATCATAATCATCTTCTCCGAAGGGGCTCGCTCCCGGGCCGGAGGAGAGATCATCATTGTTCATTTTTGAACCAACGGTAAAAAACCCACCACCACCATCTTCATCACTTACACCGGCAAGTTCATAATCATCAAGATCGGCAAACTGAGCCTTCTCATCACGGAATCGCAGCCTTACATCGCCAACCGGGCCGTTTCGGTGTTTGGCAAGTATTATCTCTGCTATACCCTTTGTCTCAACCTCATCTTCAAACTGAAGTATGCCGTACTTCTCCGGACGATGAATAAAGATGACCATATCTGCATCCTGCTCTATAGCCCCCGACTCCCTGAGGTCTGAGAGCTGGGGGCGCTTCGAACCACCCCTCAGCTCTACAGATCTGTTGAGCTGCGAAAGGGCAAGAATTGGCACATTAAGCTCCTTCGAAATCCCTTTCAGCGATCGTGATATCTGACTCACCTCCTGCTCACGACTTCCGGCATCGGGAGGCCCCGACATAAGCTGAAGGTAATCGACAATAACTATATCGAGCTTCTTCTGCGCCTTCAGCCTCCTGCACTTCGCCCTTAACTCAAATACAGATATGGCAGGTGTGTCATCTATATAGACAGGAGCCTCTACCAGCTTCTTTATTCTCTTCTCAAGCAGCTTCCACTCCTCATCATTAAGCCTTCCATTCTTTATCTTGTCGCCGGCAATTTCAGTCTCGGCTGTAATAAGCCTGTTTACCAGCTGTATTGATGACATCTCAAGCGAAAAGAGGGCCACCTTACGGTTATGGTCAATGGCCATATTGCGTGCCATAGAGAGGGCAAAGGCGGTCTTACCCATAGAGGGCCGTGCCGCTATTATCACAAGATCTGACCTCTGCCATCCGCTGGTAAGCCTGTCGAGACGACTGAAGCCCGAAGGAACCCCGATAAGACCATCTTCCTGCTTGCCAGCCTCAATAATCTCGTCAAGGGCATCTTTGATAACCTTATTAATGGGAGTCACCTCGTTTCTGATGTTGCCTTCAGCTATCTTAAAAAGCTCACTCTCAGACCTGTCCATCAACTCAGATATATCATAGCGGTCATCATAAGCCATGCCCTGTATCTCTGTAGAGACCCGTATCAATTCACGCTGAATGAATTTCTGTGCCACAATTCTTGCATGATACTCAAGATTAGCAGCCGAAACCACCTTCGAAGTAAGCTGGGTAAGGTATAGAGCTCCCCCCACAGCATTCAACTCGCCCCTGGCCTTCAACTCCTCTGTTACAGTATAGAGGTCTACCGGCAGCTCTCGCGCAACCAGAAGCTTTATGGCACTGAAAATCTTTCTGTGAGACTCCTTGTAGAAGGCCTCCTCTTTCAGTATGTCTATACCTACAATTACAGAGTCCTGCTCAAGCATCAATGCCCCCAGAACAGCCTCTTCCATCTCTACCGACTGTGGCGGTATGCGACCTGTATCGGGAATGTTATGGTTAACGCCCGCAGGCGCCGTACGCTGCTTTGCCATAAGGAAAAGATATGTATGGCAGGAGAGTTCCGGAAAAACAATCCAAACCGGTTATTAAAGTGCACCAAAGTTAGACAATATAGAGGCTTTTCCTATCTGCCCTACCCCTTTATTACCAACAGCAGACTGTTCAAAAGATGTTAAAAAGAGGGGGTGCAACCCCCTTATGGCATGAGGCCACGACATAGAGAGATTGATGAACAGAATTATCTTACATTTGCAGAAAAGCTCCCCTATATGATCGTTTTTCCAAATGCGAAGATAAACATTGGGCTCAATGTGGTAAGGAGACGGGATGACGGATTTCATGACATCGAAACGATTATGTTTCCGGTACCCCTCTGTGATGCACTGGAGTTCAATATAGCCCGGGGCAGACAGACCGGTGACACTCTAACCATAAGCGGCATTGAGATTGACTCACCCCCGGAAGATAATCTGGTTATGAGGGCCGCCGCTACAATGAGAGCAATTTACGACATCCCCTTCCTTAACATACATCTGCATAAGGTAATACCGCCGGGAAGCGGGCTGGGCGGAGGTTCGTCCGATGCCGCTGCACTTATAAACGCCATAGACAGCTACTTCGCTCTTGAAGCAGGCAGGGAAAAGCTCTGCACTATAGCCTCACAACTTGGCAGTGACTGCCCCTTCTTTATACTCAACAGCCCGGCCCTGGCCACAGGAAGGGGAGAGAGGCTGAAACCAGTACCATTGAGCCTCAAAGGGTACTATCTGGTAATTGTGAGGGAAGATATCCATATATCGACCGCCGAGGCATACCGGTGGGTTACACAACAGAGAGGGAAGGAAGAGGGGTTAACCGCTGTCACAATGCCCCCGGAAAAGTGGCAGGGCAGGGTGGTCAATGACTTTGAATCACCGCTCTTCAAACGCCATCCGCTGCTGGCAGATATCAAAGAGGAGTTGATGGCCGCCGGAGCCATCTACTGCTCGCTTACAGGTAGCGGGTCTGCACTGTATGGGATATTCCAGAACAGGCCTGCTACCCCAACAAGATACAATCTGGTGTGGGAGGGGTGGCCGGACTGATCTCCCGGCCCCGACATCCCTACTCTGTCTCTATTTGCAGAAGGACTGCTCCCTTCGTAACCCTGTCTCCGGGTGCAGCCTTAATTTTTGAGACACGGCCGTCCCATAAACTGAGCAAGCGGTTTTTCATCTTCATGGCATCAAGTACAAGGAGTTCATCCCCCTTGGAGACCCTGTCTCCCTCTCCTACCAGAATTTCGACCACAGTACCCGGAATGAAGCTTGTTACGACTCCCGGACTGGCCGGCTCATATCTCTCTCGCTGCCGATATCCGGGGGAGAGCCTCGTCTTATACTCAGTCTGGTCTATATTCAGCTTATCAAACTTGTCACTATCGCTCATGGCAAAAAGGTTTTGTGTTAATGACTAAAACGGAGGTATGCCATGCTTCTTACGCGGCATGGTCACATCTTTCCGCTCCGACACCTCAAGCGCATGTATTATCAGCTTCCGGGTCTCTGAAGGCTCTATGACCGAATCAACATAACCCCTTGATGCAGCTACATAGGGGTTGGCAAATTTACTCTTGTACTCCTCGACCTTCTGACGGCGAACCTCTTCGGGATTTTCAGCCTCTTTAATCTCTTTCCGGAATATTATGTTGGCCGCCCCTTCCGGTCCCATAACCGCAATCTCGGCGGTAGGCCATGCAAAGACAAAGTCTGCACGCAGATGGCGGGAACTCATAGCTATATATCCGCCACCATAAGCCTTTCTCAAAATTACAGTGAGCTTCGGCACAGTTGCCTCGCTATAGGCGTAAAGAACCTTGGCCCCATGCCGTATTACACCGGCATGCTCCTGGTCTACTCCGGGCAGATAACCCGGGAGATCAACAAGGGTTACAAGGGGAATATTGAAAGAGTCACAGAACCTGATAAACCTGGCAGCCTTGTCTGACGAGTCTACATCAAGAACCCCGGCCATCTCAAGGGGCTGATTGGCTACAAAGCCTACAGTACGGCCGCCTATACGGCTGAAGCCTATCACTATATTCCTTGCCCACATCTCCTGTATCTCAACAAACTCTGAATTGTCAGCAATAGCCTTTATGACATCCTTTACATCATATGGCAGTGTCGGATCTACAGGCACAATATTGTTGATATCAAAGGCGCCCGCCGGCTCACTGACCTCTCCGGGATCCATCTGCGACTCATTGCTTGCAGGTATAAAGGAGAGAAGCTCACGTATCTGCCGGAAGCACTCATCTTCATCTGCTGCAAAGAAATGGGCATTACCGGTAGTCTCACAATGAACCCTTGCTCCTCCCAGATCCTCCATCGAGATCTCTTCGCCAAGAACAGTCTTTATGACCTCGGGGCCTGTTATAAACATCTTCGAAATATTGTCTACCATAAAGACAAAATCGGTAAGTGCAGGAGAGTATACCGCACCTCCGGCACAGGGACCCAAAATAACTGATATCTGGGGTATAACACCACTTGCCAGGGTATTACGGAAAAATATCTCCCCATACCCTGCCAGCGAGTTGACGCCCTCCTGTATGCGAGCACCACCAGAGTCATTAATGCCTATAAGGGGTATGCGCATCTTAAGCGCGTAGTCCATAATCTTGGTGATTTTACGCGAATGCATCAGCCCGAGAGACCCGCCTGCAACAGTAAAATCCTGTGCAAAAATAGCTATAGGGTTACCATGTATGGTGCCTGTGCCTATAACCACCCCATCGCCCGGCAGCTCTTTCTTATCCATGTTGAAGTCGCGTGCCACATGAGAAATGAACATGTCATACTCATTGAATGAGCCCTCGTCCAGAAGCGAAAGTATCCGCTCACGGGCCGTCTTTTTACCCATCGATTTCTGCTTCTCAATAGCCTTTTCTCCACCGCCCAGCATAGCCTTCCGGCGCCTCTGATGAAGTTCGTTGATCTTGTTGTTCTCCTCCATAAATGGTCGGTTTTATTTGTTATGCCTCAATAAGTAGCCGGCCGGCAGCAACCCGGTAAGGGTTAAACATACCTCCCGGTCTGTTTATTGGGGCAATTTTAGCAAAATAAGATGAGTTATCTGCTGACAATACTCTTTTTTTTTCGAACAGCGATATCTGCAGGGCGATGCATAGCATTCAACGCTTTGATAAATTGAACTTTTAGCACCAATCTGGTTTCGACCAGAAGCATAACACCAAATAGTTGCAGTTATCACATTCCCCGCATAACCAATCTCTTCATGGGGAATGTTGCAACAGAGCCCGGTGGCACAACCACTCTCCACGCAGAGGAACAGGTACCCGATTCGAAAAACTACTTCGGGGCCATACGATAAAGCAATAGGGCTATAAAGGCATATACAATATTTGGAAGCCACATGGCAAGCATGGGATCAAGATTGCCTTTAATAGAGAACTGACTGGCAAACTGCATAAAGAGAATGTAAGAGAAGCTTAGCAGCAGGCCTGTACCTACCTGCATGCCAATGCCTCCTCTCGCCTTTTTTGAAGAGAGAGAGACCCCTATAAGTGTAAGTATAAATACAGAGAAGGGTACCGATATACGGCGATGCTTCTCTATCAGGTATATAGATATCTCATCAGACCCCTGAAGCTCAAGCAGGTCAATAAAGTCATACAACTCCCTAAATGTCATGGTTCCGACAAAATATGCTCCCCGGTCAAAATATTCAGGGCGTATAGTGAGAACGGTATCTACCTGTGTTCCGGTAGTGATACTCTCTTCCGCACCCGAAATATCTCTGATGCTGTAGTTGAAGGCCATCCACTTTTCGGAGATGCTGTCCCACCTGACTGTACCGGCCGAGAGCTTTGACTTCAGCAGGCCATCTTCGTCGAACTTCTCAATCGTAAAGTTTCGTGCACTCCTGCTTACAGGGCTATAAGACTCCATATAGACATATACATTGGGGTACACTTGCCGGTGTATAAATGGGACCTGTGTTCTGCGATACCGGCTGCGGTAGTACTGATCTTCGAACTCAAGCCTGTTAAGGTTGCTGGTGGGAATAACAAAATTTGTGAGCACGAAGGTAAAGATCATAATAACAAGTGCAGACAGAAAATAGGGCCACATCATGCGCCTGAAGCTCATCCCCCCGTTTAGTATGGCTATTATCTCATTGTTGTAAGCCATCTTGGCAGTAAAGAAGATTACCGTAATAAATACAAAGAGCGGAGCGAAGAGGATGGCAAAGTAGGGGACAAAATTGAGGTAGTAGTCAAAAAGAATGGCCCTGACCGGAGCCTCATTCTGCATGAAATCGTCAATCTTCTCGGAAAAGTCAAAAACTACTGCAATGGTAAGGATAAGCAGCAGAGAGAAAAAGAAGGCGCCAAGGAACTTCCTTATAATGTATCGGTCCGTTATTTTTAATCCGAGATATTTCAACACTAAAGCTCTTTATTTCTGATTACTCTCCAAACACTCTGTTGCTCTGCCGTGCCCGCTGCCATTAAGACATCCCTGGCTCAATATCACAACCTCTTTGAAACCCTTAAAACCATATCCCGCTTCCATTCAGCAAAAACTCCCTCCTCTATCTTACTTCTGGCCGTTGTGGTAAGCCAGTTGTAGAACGCGAGGTTGTGCATACTTGCTATCTGCATGCCGGTTATCTCTCCCGACATAATAAGGTGTCTCAGATAAGCCCTGCTAAAACTGTTGCTTACAGATGCCTCTATACCACTGTCTATAGGTGAGAAGTCTGAGGCCCACCTCCGGTTTCTGATATTTATTACCCCCTCTGTTGTAAAGAGAGTTCCGTTTCTGGCATTTCTTGTGGGCATAACACAATCGAACATATCGACACCCAGCGCTATGGCCTCCAGTATGTTCTCCGGCCGCCCCACACCCATAAGATAACGGGGTTTCGATTCAGGAAGTATTTCGTTGACAACCTCTACCATCTCATACATGAGCTCTGCCGGTTCACCCACCGACAATCCTCCAATTGCATTGCCGGGTAGGTCCATCTCAACAATACTCCTTGCAGACTCTCTCCGCAGATCGGGAAAAACGCTGCCCTGAACTATGGGTAACAGGGTCTGGTCGTGCTCCCATAACGGCGAGGTGCTGTTAAACCTGGCAACCGAACGGTGAAGCCACTGGTGGGTGAGAGACATTGAGCGTTCGGCATCCTGCCTGCTGCAGGGATATGGGGTGCACTCATCGAACACCATTATAAAATCTGCCCCTATAACCCTCTGAATATCGACCACCAGCTCTGGTGTAAAAAGGTGGCGTGACCCATCTATGTGAGATCTGAAAAGGGCCCCCTCAGGCGACAGCTTCCTGTTGGAGGAGAGTGAAAAGACCTGATAGCCGCCGCTATCTGTCAGAAGCGGACCATCCCAGTTCATAAAGGCATGCAGCCCACCGGCACCTTTCAGTACCTCAATACCCGGACGGAGATATAGATGATAGGTGTTGGCAAGTATCATGCCGGCAGAGAGATCACCCTTTAGGTCGTCATGAAGGACCCCCTTTACGGTACCGGCGGTGCCCACAGGCATAAAGAGGGGGGTGGGGACGACACCATGATGGCAGCTAAGAACTCCTGTCCGTGCTGATGTACCATTGTCGCTCTTCTCTATTCTGAACATAGGCTACCGGTCACTATACCACTATGAATCATTACCCTGCAGGCCCTGTCCGCATCTCACCCTACATAAAGATGAGGAGAGCCGTTTCAGACCCACAAAGGTAATTTTTTAAATCGATATGATGATGTGATGCAAGGCCCCACCTCCTCGCATCGAAACTATACATGAGCAATCTTCTTCATCCATTCCGGATATCTTACTATTATTGTAGCCTTTAAAACCGGGCTATATGACAGACCTACACCTGGCAATCAAGTGGCTGCTATTAAGCATACTACTATTATCGATGGCGATCCAGATCACCTACATGCTCAGATACTGGACAAAGGCACTTAGGAGAGATGGTAAAAACGACCCGCAAGAGAGTGTACCGGAAGAGTCAGTCTCGGTTGTAATATGCGCGAGAGATGAAGAGCAAGGCCTGAGGAGAAGCCTTCCCCCGCTTCTGAATCAGGATTACCCTGACTATGAGGTGGTGGTGGTTGATGACTGCTCTGCCGACGGTACGGCAGAGTATCTTGAATCGCTCCGCGAAGAATATCCCCGGTTAAAGATATCGCGACTCGATATAGAGGCACGGTTCAGGAGGGGGAAAAAACTGGCGCTGCTTATTGGCATAAAGGGCTCGTCCGGCAGCATCATACTGGTAACCGGTGCGGGCTCGGTACCTGTATCACCCGACTGGATAAGACTGATGGCATCACGAATCGCCGGCGAAAGAGAGGTTGTACTGGGCTATGGGGCATATCGTGCCATGCCCGGGCTGCTTAACAGATATATAAGATATGAGAGCCTGATGACGGCCTTTCAGTACCTCGGCATGGCAAGAGCAGGCAAACCCTATATGGGGGTGGGACGAAACATGGGGTACAGACGACCGCTTTTCCTGTCTCACAACGGCTTTTCAAGGCACTACCACATAGCGGCAGGCGATGACACCCTGTTTGTTAACGGCGTAGCCACGGATAGTAATGTGGCATGTCAGACCGACCCGGCATCTCACACCCGCTCAGAACCGGCCACTACCACAGCCGCCTTTCTTAAACAGAAGATCGGGAACATAAAGACATTGCCCTTTTTCAAAAAGGGCGACAGGATCAGAATGGCTGCTGAGCCGGCCACAAGGTTCCTCTTCTACTCTGCCGCCATCCTGATTGCATCATTTGGCTACGGGTGGACGATAGCTGCCGCAGCGGTAGCGGCAAGAAGTTCTCTTCTTATAGCTATATTTGCAATTGGATCGAAAAGATTTGGTGAGAAGGGTATTCTTCTTCCCCTCCTCATCTTTGATGCTATCTATCCGCTTTTAAATGGAGTCATCTATTTTGGCACTGCCTTGCGAAAGAGAAGGAAGGGAGAATGGAGATAAACAAAAATCTGTCGGATAAGGCTCAAAGAGACCTGAGGCTGGTAAACCTCGCGAAAGAGGGCGATGACAGAGCTTACGCGGCTCTGCTGAACCGCTATCGTGATTCAATTTACTACCTCATTCTTAAGATGGTAAACAACCCCTCCGATGCCGATGACCTGACCATAGACACCTTCGGTAAGGCTTTTAAGAATATTGACCGCTACACGCCCGATTTTGCCTTCAGTACCTGGCTATTCAGAATAGCCACCAACGGCTGTATAGATTTCATAAGGAAGAAGAGGCAGACTCCGGCCCCTGTAGATCACCCGCAGGGAGGTGAGGATAGTGATATTTCGGTAATACTTCCCTCAGACAGTCCCGATCCGGAAGAGTCATTGATTAACGAGCAGCGCATAAGAAGACTCCGTGAGGTTGTAGATCAACTAAAGCCGATATACCGTGATCTTATAGAGCTGAGGTACTACAAAGAGTACTCATACGAGGAGATCGCCAACACCATGGAGATACCCGTTGGCACGGTAAAGGCGAGACTCAACAGGGCAAAAGCGCTACTGCTTAACATATTCCGAAAAACAGAGAAGAGGTAATGAGCTCTGTCGTAAAGAAATATTTTCCGGATATCTCCGACCATCAGCAGCTCATGTTCAATGAGATGGAGAGCCTCTACCTATCTGTCAACAGAACGATAAATCTGATATCGAGGCGGGATATGGAGAACTTTCAGATAAACCACCTTCTTCACTCTCTCTCTGTTGCGCGCATATTCAGCTTCGATCACGGGCATACAATTATTGATGCAGGAACCGGGGGAGGTCTGCCGGGAATACCATTGGCGGTAATGTTTCCCGACACACATTTTATTCTTATAGACTCAATAGGAAAAAAGATAAAGGCCGTAAGAGAGATAACCGGAGCCCTGGGGCTCACCAACACCGAAGCGGTTAATGGGAGAGTCGAAGAGTACCCCGGAACCTGCAGCCATGTTGTCACCAGGGCTGTAGCTCCACTTCCAAAGCTTGCCGGATGGTGCCTTCCGAAAATATTGCAGGGTGCCGCTACCGGGGGGATAATAGCGCTCAAGGGGGGCGATCTCTCTGCCGAAACAGAACCATTTGGCAAAAAGGTAACCGAGTGGGATCTCTCAAAACTCTTCGACGAACCCTTTTTCGACACAAAGAGGCTTATTCATCTCCGGCCTTAAAAAAGAGGAGACAGCTATTTGCGGTTATTAAAAAAAGAGTACCTTTGCACTCGCTAACTCCGGTCGGTACCGGTCGTGGCAGGCAGAGCCGGCACTGATCATGCAGCAGCACAACTCATTGTATAACAGATAAAGAGAAAGTTATGAAACGCACATTCCAGCCCTCGAGAAGGAAAAGAGCCAACAAACATGGTTTCAGAGAGAGAATGTCGACTCCGAATGGCCGGAGGATTTTAGCCGCCAGAAGGGCTAAAGGCAGGAAGAAGCTTACGGTAGCAGACGAATCAAAGCATAAGCATTGATAACGCTTGTGGTAAGAGATATAAATCAGGTGCCTGTAAAAAAAGGCGCCTTTTTTGTTATATAGGCACTTTCAGGCAGGTAAGCGAATAAATTGATCTGACTACAGGGGTGAATAGAGATCTGATATTAAGAGTGGCCGGCAATCAGTTCCGGTCTGTCGCGGCCTCAGCCATAGAGGGCCGGCGAATAACAGCCGATGAGGCTCTTCTGCTTTATGAGAAGGCTCCTCTGTCGCTTCTGGCGCTTCTGGCCAGTAACATGCGAGAGAGATTGAATGGCAAAAGGGTGCTATACAACATCAACTTTCATCTTGAACCAACCAACATCTGTATCTATGGCTGCCGCTTCTGTTCATACCACAGGGAGAGGGGTGACGAAGGGAGCTGGGACTACTCAACGGAACAGATGCTCGAGATGGTCAGAAATCATGCATCCCGCCCTGTAACAGAAATACATATAACCGGCGGTGTGCATGAGG
The DNA here is from genome assembly GCA_007132995.1 of Bacteroidales bacterium. Classification (GTDB taxonomy): domain Bacteria; phylum Bacteroidota; class Bacteroidia; order Bacteroidales; family VadinHA17; genus SLNP01. The sequence continues at coordinate 52,868 of SLNP01000016.1, forward strand.
GTTGTGACCTGCGCCGTTGGGGGGATCTGATTGAGAAGATAGGGCTGGAGATACCATCAATACATATCAAGGCATTCTCCGCTGTCGAGATAGATTATATGGCGGAGAGCTACTCCCGTCCGCCCGGGTATGTACTTCAATATTTAAAAGAGAGAGGGCTCTCATCCCTTCCGGGAGGGGGCGCAGAGATATTTGACAGTCAGATAAGAGAGCTTATTGCTCCGAAAAAACCATCTGCTGAGAGATGGCTTGAGATACACCGGATCGCACACGCCCTATCACTCCCCTCCAATGCCACAATGCTATACGGTCATGTTGAGAAGTATCGCCACAGGGTCGATCATATGTTAAGAATCAGGGATCTGCAGGATGAGACAGGCGGCTTCTTATCCTTTATACCACTGAAATACAGGAGTGCCAACAACCTTATGAAGGATACCGGAGAGGTGCCCCTGACCGAAGACCTCAGAAACTACGCGGTTGCCAGACTCTTTCTCGACAACATCCGCCACCTCAAGGCTTACTGGCCAATGCTGGGTAAAGAGTCGGCCGCATCTGCCCTCTCATTCGGTGTTGATGACATTGACGGAACCATTGAAGAGAGCACCAGCATATACCGCATGGCAGGAAACAGGGAGAGGGCTGCCATGAGCGTAGAAGAGTTAAGGGAGCTGATAACCTCTGCACGATACGAGCCTGCCGAACGAGACAGCCTCTACAACATAGTTAACAGAGAACCTCTCTCCCCTGGCTCTTCTTCCCACCCAACCTGACAAAACCCGCATGCAGTAAATGGCAGGGCGCATTGATAATTTTATCACTAACTTTGGCGTTACATAGTTTAACTACCAGTTACCGAAATGAGTCTTAAGAAATTTATTTTCAGCAAAACATTTTTCAGACATCTTGGTCTGGCTATTGCGATATTCACCTCGTTCATGCTACTCCTTATGTTATGGCTATATATCTACACCAGGCATGGACAGGAGAGGGTTATACCCGACTTTACCGGCATGACCCTGGAAGAGGCCGAAACGGCCTCCTCCAGAGAGAGGTTCAGGCTATTTGTTACCGATTCTGTCTACTCATCATTTGTTCCAAGGGGAACCATTGCAGAGCAGAACCCCCCTCCCGGATATAAAGCCAAACGAGACAGGAGGATAAACATAACTCTCAACGCGATGAATCCTGAGCTGGCAACGGCACCGGAATTAAAGGGCACATCTCTAAGGCAGGCCCTTGCAATTATCACCACGGCAGGTTTTGAGGCCGGTGAGCTAAGCTATGTTCCCGACCTCTCTGTAGATGTGGTACTCAAAAAGAAATCGGGTGGCAAGGAGATCGCTGCCGGAGACACCCTTGTAAGAGGTGCCACTATCGATATGGTTCTTGGAAGTGGCCTGAGCATGAGAAGAACTTCAATACCAGACCTTACCGGAAAGAACATCGAGGAGGCCAGAAACAGGCTGCTTGAGTCCTCTCTCAACCTGGGCGCCTTCGTCTATGACACCACCGTGGTAAACGCTGCCGACTCAGCCGATGCATTCGTTTACAGGCAAAACCCGGTTTACCGGGATGACGCCACCATGAGGCTTGGCGAAAGGATATATCTATGGCTCTCGCTCGACTCTATGAAGCTACCGATAGACTCAGCTCTGCTGGAGCTCCCCGACTCGCTGCACATAATCAACGACACCCTCTTTACAACGAGGCCCGATACAATATGGCAGTAGTGTTCAGGAAATATGTCCTTGCACTGTTTCTGATAACGGTGATACTCTCATGCCCTGCCAGAGGCCAGGAGGTGGTTAAAGGGCTCACCTCCAACCACAGCATAACAGCACTCAAGCAGTTGCCGGCCGCCCTTTCCAAAGGGGTGACAGACACCCTTAGCCTCCCATTTTTCGATGACTTCTCATACGACGGGCCCTTCCCCGACCAGGCCATCTGGAGCGACAACTATGTCTTTATCAACAACACCTTCTCGCGCGATCAGCGCACAAGAGGAATGGCCACATTCGATCTTCTTGACAGCGATGGGCTCATTTATCAACATGCCACAACAACAGGTTTTCCTGCCGACATTCTGACCAGCAACCCTATAGACCTTGAGTATGATGCCGCAGACAGCATCTACCTGACATTCCTCTATCAACCAGGCGGGCTTGGTGATGCTCCGGGCCATGGTGACTCACTCACCGTACAGTTCTACGCACCCGATGAGGAGAGCTGGTACAGCGTATGGAGGGAGCCGGGCTCTGAGACCCGCCCTTTCAGAATGGCCGTCATTCCTGTTACCAGTGAGAAATACCTCAAAAAGGGGTTCAGATTCCGGTTCAGGGCCTACGGCTCTTTGAGCTCAGGAGCCGGAGATCCCGGAATGCAGAGTAGCGGTGACAACTGGAATATAGACTATGTGAAACTCGACAAAGGAAGAAGCCACAATGACACAATAATGCGCGATGTGGCCTTTACACTACCGGTAAGATCTCTGCTCAACAGACATGAGGCTATTCCGATGCCTCACTACCGGCAGATATATATGTCTGAGATGGGAACATCTATTCCTGTAACCTACAAGAACAACGACACCATAACCAGGAATATAACCAGACAGTTCAGGATATATGATATCAACAGCGGCGATATAGTACACTCCTTCTCCGGCGGTGCAACCAATATTGAGCCGGGCACAACGGTCAACTACAGTGCTCCGCTCTTTTACACTTTTCCTCTTGAGGGAACCGACACGGCGTCGTACCTGATAAAGAGTTATATTATAACCGATGAGTTCGACCCCAAGAGAAACGACTCCATAACCTACACACAGGATTTCGCCAACTATTTCTCTTTCGATGACGGGACGGCAGAGGCAGGCTATGGTATTACAGGACAGGGAGCGGCAAACGCCATGGTAGCCTACCGCTTCCGCTCATACATTCCCGACTCACTGAGAGCCATCTCTATATGCTTCAACCACAGCCACAACAATGCCAACATCAGGAGCTTTGACCTTATGGTTTGGGATAATGATAATGGCATGCCGGGTGAGGTACTCTACAGTCAGGAGGGGGTAATGGTAGAGCCGGGTGAAGAGATAAACGGTTTTCATACATATATTCTCGATGAGCCCATCTATATTGACAACATCTTCTTTATAGGGTGGCGGCAACGATCTGAAACATTTCTCAATGCCGGTGCAGACATGAACAGCCACCATGACGGAAGACTCTTCTACTGGATTAACGGCAACTGGCATGAATCGCAGATAGACGGAACAGTTATGATAAGGGCGGTGACGGGTCCCAGGCTCCCCTCTACAGGCATAGATGACATTATACAACACCCAACGGCAGACATGTCGCTATACCCCAATCCGGCATCTGAAATTATAAATGTAGTGATAGATGATGCGATTAAGCACGATGCCACATTCACCATATTTGATATAAGGGGCAGGGTTGTTATGGAGGGAGGTCGCTCAACTACCATAGATATAAGCGGACTTACTCCCGGCGTTTACATCATAACTGCAATCGGCAGAAACGGATACCCTCTTGCGCACAAGAGGTTTATTAAAGCGAGATAGATGGATAGTTCACCGGCATCCGGGCGAGATGAGTTTCAGGAGAACGAAGAGAATCAGGAGCTCTTCGAACACTTCCGCTTCCAGGCCGATCCGGGCCAGTCGCCGCTCAGGGTTGACAAATTCCTAAACAACAGACTGGAAGGGACCTCAAGAACAAGAATACAGGGCGCCGCAGAATCGGGCAATATACTTGTTAACAACAGGCCGGTAAAGTCAAATCACAAGATCAAGCCGGGCGATACCATTCAGGTTGTGCTTCCCGAGCCACCAAGAGAGATAGAGCTGATACCGGAAAACATCCCTCTTGATATAACATATGAAGATGACCATCTGATAGTTGTCAACAAAGAGGCAGGTATGGTGGTACATCCCGGCTACGGCAACTACACCGGAACCATGATAAATGCGCTGATGTTCCACCTTTCCGGGAATCCGCTCTTCGAGGCAGGCGAGATAAGACCGGGGCTGGTGCACAGGATAGACAAGAACACAAGCGGCCTGTTGGTTGTAGCCAAGAGTGAGTTTGCCCTGAACCATCTGGCAAGGCAGTTTTTTGAAAGGAGTACAGGAAGGGTGTATGAGGCCCTGATATGGGGAGTACCACATCAGAAAGAGGGAACCATAACCGGTAATATAGGGCGAAATCCCAAAAACAGGAAGGTGATGACCCTCTTCGATGATGAGAGCCAGGGGAAACATGCGGTAACCCACTACAGTGTCATAGAGGAGTTGGGTTATGTATCGCTTATTGAGTGCCGTCTGGAGACAGGACGAACTCACCAGATACGGGTACACCTGAGCCATAGCGGCCATCCGCTCTTCAACGACCATGAGTACGGGGGTGACAGGATACTGCGGGGAACCACCTTCTCAAAATATCAGCAATTTGTACGCAACTGCTTTGATATATTGCCGAGGCAGGCCCTGCACGCCAAAGAGCTCTCTTTCTCTCATCCGGTAAGCGGAGAGAGAATGGCTTTCAAGGCCCCGCTGCCAGACGACATGAGCAGGCTTCTTGAAAAATGGAGAGGTTATACGGCCGGCCGAAGAGCCGGCACCACCTGAAGAGGGAATATTTCTATCTTTGCCGGTGAATTGATCTGTAATAGTGTAACGCCTGCCGGCAATAGAGAGAGCCCCGGCAAAAGTCAGAACCAAACGAAACAGAGATGTCAGGAAGAATAGCCATAGTGGCCGGAGGAGGGTCATCAGAGCACCACATATCCCTGAGAAGTGCTGAGACTGTGAAAAACTCACTGACACAGAGGTACGATGTCCGCATAATAGTTATTGATGGGGGCAACTGGTACTGGAAAAGCGAGAAGGGTCGCCTCTTCCCCATAGACAAGAACGATTTCAGCCTCATTGTTGACCATGAGAAGATAAGATTCGATGCGGTATTTATAGCTATTCACGGCAATCCCGGTGAAAACGGCAAACTGCAGGGCTACTTCGATATGATCGAAATGCCCTATACCGGCAGCAATCTGCTCGCGGCGGCAACCACATTCAGCAAACAGACCTGCAAGGATATTCTTTCACACCACAACATCCCCATGGCTCCATCCAGATTGGTTAAGAGAGATGAGGTGACAGACAGCTCAACAATGTTGAGAGATATCGGGTTACCCTGTTTCGTCAAGCCCAACGAGTCGGGTTCCAGTTTTGGAATAACCAGGGTTACAAGTGAGCAGCAGCTTCAGGAGGCGCTCACAAAAGCTTTCAGCGAGAGCCCGGGAGTACTTATTGAGAGCGAGATAAGAGGCACTGAGGTAACCTGCAGCGTTATGAAGAGCAGCCGCCGTACCATACTGTTCCCTGTTACCGAAATAAGGAGCAAGAATGAGTTTTTCGACTATGAGGCCAAGTACGACCCGGTAATGTGCGACGAGATAACCCCTGCGGAGATACCCGACAGTGAAGCCGATCTGGTGAAGAGGTACTCTTCAGAGATATACGACCACCTCAACTGCAGCGGGTTGGTAAGGGTTGACTTCATCATCTCAGACGGCATACCCTTCTTTCTGGAAGTAAATATTATTCCCGGAATGACACCAGAGAGCCTGCTGCCACAACAGGCTGAAGTTATGGGAATAGAGCCGGGCGAAATCTATGCCGAATTGATAGAAGATCTGTTGCGCGACCTCCCCTGAAAAAGCTACTTCACCAAAGCCTCACACAACCGGCACTGACTACTCATTTTCGGTGCCAAAATCAAAACTCTCCATACGATATGAGTCGATCGGGTCACAGCTGCAGACAAGGTTTCTGTCGCCATAACCATTATCTACCCGCCCTACCGCCGGCCAGAATTTATTCTCAACTACCCACTTAACAGGAAAAACAGCCTTCTCCCTGCTGTAGGGGTGTTTCCATTCACCCGCTATAACCGAATGGGCAGTATGGGGTGAGTTAACCAGCACATTATCTTCCCGGTCGGCATCACCATCCCTGATCTCGCCAATCTCTCTCCAGATTGAGATCATTGCATCGACGAAGCGATCGAGCTCTCTCAGTGACTCAGACTCAGTAGGCTCAACCATCAGGGTACCCGCCACAGGAAACGAAAGAGTGGGTGCATGATAACCGTAATCGATAAGACGCTTGGCAATATCTGTTTCGGTAACGCCGGTATCCTGCTTAAAGTTGCGGCACTCCAGTATCATCTCATGAGCTACCATACCATTCCTGCCGGTATAGAGTATCTTGTAGTAGTCTTTAAGCCTGGCAGACAAGTAGTTGGCATTAAGAATAGCCACTATTGTCGATTTTGTAAGGCCCTCGGCGCCAAGCATCATGATATAGGCGTGCGATATGGTCAACACATGAGCACTGCCAAAAGGTGCTGCTGCTATCGCCGCCGATCCGTGTGAGCCTCCGGTACGGACAACGGGATGCCGGGGAAGGAACCCGGCAAGGTGCGATGCCACAAGGATTGGCCCCATACCGGGACCTCCACCGCCATGGGGTATAGCAAAGGTTTTATGCAGATTGAGGTGGCATACATCGGCACCTATTCTGCCGGGGCTGGTGAGCCCCACCTGAGCATTCATATTGGCACCATCCATATATACCTGGCCACCATTATTATGGATAATCTCTATCATCTCAATCACATCCTCCTCGAAAACACCGTGGGTAGAGGGGTATGTTATCATAAAAGAGCTGAGCCTGTCGCTGTACTTCTCAGCCTTCTGACGAAGATCTTCAATGTTTACATTACCATTTTCATCACACTCAACAACCACAACCTCAAGCCCTGCCATCACAGCACTTGCGGGGTTGGTTCCGTGGGCAGAGGAGGGTATAAGCGAAACATTACGATCGCCCTCTCCCCTGCTCTTATGGTATTCTCGTATCACCATAAGACCGGCATATTCACCTGCGGCACCAGAGTTGGGCTGAAATGAGACAGCGGCGAAACCGGTTATCTCCTTCAGCGCCTCACCAAGCTCGTCCATCATACGGTAGTAACCGTCAGCCTGGTCGCGGGGTACGAAGGGGTGAACATTAGCAAACTCAGGCCAGCTCATGGCAAACATGGCGGCAGCCGGATTGAGTTTCATTGTGCAGGAACCCAGAGATATCATGCTATGAGTCAAGCTGATATCCTTACGCTCAAGCATCTTGATATAGCGCATCAGCTCCGTTTCGCTATGGTATGAGTTGAATGTGTCGGCCGTCATAAAAGTGCTCGTACGCCTGTAGCGTTCATCTATACAGCTACACTCACAGAAACGGTCAGCAACCACATTGTCAACACCCCTGGCCTCTGCAAAAATTTCAGTTATAAGATTAATCTCCTCAAGGGTGGTTATCTCATCAAGGCTTACAGAGACTGAGCTGTTATCGGGATACCAGAAGTTAACACCCCTCTTCAGAGCCAGATCGCGAACACTATTGTCAGTAATACCGGCAGGAAGCGATACAGTTACTGTATCAAAAACATCGCTGTTGGGAAGGCTATAGCCAAGTCTCTTGAGGTTGCCTGCAAGGGTGCAGGTGGCAGAGTGAATATGTGAGGCTATCTTTTTGAGACCTTCCGGACCGTGATACTGCGCATACATTGATGACATGGTTGCCAGCAGAGCCTGCGCGGTGCATATATTGGAAGTTGCCCTCTCCCTCTTAATATGCTGCTCCCTGGTCTGAAGGGCCATTCTGAGGGCGTGGTTCCCGTTACTGTCTACAGATACCCCTATTATGCGTCCGGGGATATTCCTCTTAAGGTCTTCCCTGGTAGCGAAATATCCGGCATGCGGTCCGCCGTATGATACCGGAAGTCCGAAGCGCTGGTTGCTTCCGACAACCACATCGGCGCCCCACTCACCGGGAGGGGTAAGTATCGCGAGACTCATAAGGTCGGCAGCTACACCGACAAGCACTCCGGCCTCTTTGGCCCGCCTGGCAAAGTCACGGTAGTCACGCAGCAATCCTCTGGCTGACGGATACTGTACGAAGGCGCCAAAGAAGCTGTCATCGGGCTCAAAGTCGCTATAGTCACCCAACACAATCTCTATGCCCAGAGGTTCTGCCCTGGTCTCGATCACCTCAAGAGTCTGAATAAAGATGTCACTGTCGATAAAAAACCTCTTCACCCCGGCCTTTACCGCTGCCCGTGGGCGCGATCCGTACATCATAAGCATAGCCTCGGCAGCTGCTGTAGCCTCATCAAGAAGAGAGGCATTGGCTATCTCCATACCGGTAAGATCGGCCACCATGGTCTGAAAATTCAGGAGTGCCTCCAGCCTCCCCTGTGATATTTCAGCCTGGTAGGGTGTATATGATGTGTACCATGAAGGGTTCTCAAGTACATTCCTGACAACAACAGGAAGCACCCCCGATGCATAGTAGCCCTGACCTATAAACGAGCGATAGGTCTTGTTCATCTTACCTAAACCCCTTAAATGATTCAGATAGCGGAACTCCGTCATGGGTTCCGGAAGTTTGAGCGGATCCTCAAGTCTTATGGAAGAGGGAACGCTCTTCTCAATAAGCTCATCAAGGCTCTCTGCTCCTACAGCCTTAAGCATCTTTGGTATATCCTCGTCACGGGGGCCGATATGGCGGTCAACAAATCTGTCTGTTATCATAATACTTTTTTTCTGATTTCTGAACTACACCCCGCCTGCATAGGGGCTACTCGCTCCCTGTATAGCCGGCTAAAGGTGCCCAAATTTAAGAATAAGATATGGTATTAAAAAGGGCTTTCAGCACCCTTTTCAGGCAGAGGTTGCCGGGCAGAGGCAATCTGTATACCGCCGCCTCCATAAGCCAGGCTGTCCCGCTATCAAATCCGGGCGGAGTAAAGCGACTGGTTAAATGCCGCCTCAACATCCCTCTCATCAAATAAGCCAGGGGTTCTCCCGCACCTCCCTTTCAACGGTGGTGGAATCGCCATGACCAGGATATATAAGGGTGTCAGGAGGGAGTGTCAGCAGGCGATTCTTTATATTCCCTATAAGCTGGTCGTAATCTCCTCCCGGAAGGTCAGTTCTGCCTATACCACCCTGAAAGAGGGCATCTCCGGTAAAGAGTACCCCCTGCTCCCGGCAGTACCAGGAAATGCTTCCGGGCGAATGGCCGGGTACAAATATTGCCTCAAGGGTAGTGTTGCCAAAAGAGAGCTCTTCACCGTCACCGACATATTCACCTATATCGGGCGGTGGTTCCATCTCAAGCCCGTAAAGCATGGCATGGTTTATCGAATTGTTTCTGTTGGCCTCCTCCTCCCGGCATGCTCTGGTTTTCAACCCATATCTCTTCAGAAACATTCCGTTTCCAAAAATATGATCGAGATGGCAGTGGGTGTTGAGGAGCAGAACCGGCTTTAAGCCGGAGGACTCAATATAGTTCTCCAGAGTGGCAAACTCAGCCTCATCGTAGCAGCCACAATCAATAACCGCGCATTCACCGCTCTCATCGCTCAGAATATAGCTATTAACGGCAATGGGCGAAAAGACAAATCTCTCTACATGCATATCTATGGCATTTTACAACATTCACATTACAAAAGTGCTTCCATCAACCCTGAACCCTGCAGGTTAACTGAAGCCACGGTCGCCACTCTCCAGTCTGCAGCAGCACCCTGCCGGATGCGACATATGAGCCGGTAAAGGCGGCTTTAACTCTCCTCCCGTCCCCTTACCACACCGGGAAGCATAGGTACAAATGAGAACTGTCCATGTCTGCTCTCAACAAAATCGCTCTCGCCCCTCCTTTCAACGAGCATCATAGATTGGACAGATCCCTTCCCGACCGGCACCACCAGTCTGCCGTTCATGGCGAGTTGATCAAGAAGCACGACGGGTATCTCAGGGGCGGCGGCGGTAATAAGAATACCGTCATAGGGTGCATACGCCGGCCTTCCGCTGTAGCCATCGCCAAAAAAGAATGAGACATCGTACCCGAGGGATATAATCATCTTTCTGGCCTGCTGATACAGGTTCCTGTGTCGTTCAATGGTGTAGACCCTGGCACCCATTGCAGCGAGTATAGCAGCCTGATAGCCCGAGCCTGTTCCTATCTCCAGTATTTTAGACCCTTTTTGTACATTAAGAAGTTCTGTCTGAAAGGCAACCGTGTATGGCTGCGAAATGGTCTGACCGGAACTGATAGGGAATGCCTTATCCTGATAGGCGTGATGAAGAAAGGCGGGATCAATAAAGTAGTGGCGGGGAACCTCATTAAGAGCCTCCAGCACCCTCTCATCGGCTATACCCTTCCTTCTTACCTCCTCAACAAGCTTTCTCCTCTTACCCTTCGCCTCAAAAGAATCAACCATTATTCTGCCGCAATTTTATCGCAATGTCGTTTTATTCATACAGGCTCAACATCGATACGGACCGGGCTCCCGGGCGAAGCGAAGTGACGACCCTGCGACCGCCAAATTTACCACTTTTTCCTGTCTTAACATTCCCCTGAGCTCGATGCAGCAACATTTCACGATATGCATATCTCTTCGGGCATCTGATATCACGACAGGTACAGGCGCAACGCCGTTTTTATCTTAAAGCTGTACCGTATTAAAGTGAGAGCGCCTGTAGTCAGTCATCAATTACCGTTTGATGACTGAATGCAATCCAATATCTTCCTGGAGTAAGAGTGGTCTTTTGTAATACATTTAACGGATCAAAAGGTTTTCTCTCAACTTTTGGCCTTGACCAAAATTTCGGCTTCCCATCTTTGCTTGACCAACATTTCTCCCTCACCTTTTTTTGCTTGGACCAAAAGTTTTTTCTCTCAACTTTTGGCTTGACCCAAAGTTGACAAAAGGTCAAGGCTTCAGTGAGTTTGGGGATCGGTTTTATATTGAAGCCGTCCGCGTCGGAACTCGCATGCTTCGCACGCTCAAACAGCCGACGCTTTAACAGCTGCAATTTGTAACTGCCCGTAATATGCTTCACTATTTCAACCGCTCTTTTCCCAAACTCACTGAGGGCCAAATATAATCGACTCTCTGATTACACAGAACGGCTAATGAGATAACTCTGTCTTACATGC
>SLNP01000074.1 GCA_007132995.1 Bacteroidales bacterium
CATGGAGGTAGTAGAGAACCGGTAAACTGGCAGTATCATCACTATGATAGCTATCCGGTAAATAGACATGAAAGCTCACCTCGCCGCCTACCGCTTCGCTATAAAAGATATGGTGGTGTACGCGGGGCTGATCGACAGCCACCGTAACCCACCGCGGCTGTGGTAATGGCTGCTCATGTTGCTCCTCTTCAACCTGCTTGCTGCAGGCAGCCGCACTGCTTGTCAGCAGCATAAAAAAGACAGTTATCAGAAAGAATCTCATAATCATAATATATGAACCAATTTCGACTACTTAACCACAGCTCCAATTCCGGTTACTGCCTCTTATATGATGCAAGGGGGATTAAAAGGTTTAACGAATTACATCATTAAGTGCACTCCATATATCATTCAGGAAGAGGAAGGGAACAGGTACGGAGTCGGGGTTCTCACCCACCCTTACCAAAACGATATTCATTGAGAGAACCACCGACACATACTGTCCGTTCTTACCAATACCTGATATCATGTCGTCGGGGGCTGTGGGATTGAAGCTGCCGGGGAAAACCAGTCGCACCTCCGGAACCATAAAAGACTCTTTGCCATTAAGCCACCAGAGGTAGCCATAGCTCTTATTGAGCTGCTGTGAGGTGGTTATCATAGAGTCAAAGAGATCGTCATCTTCAATAACCGTTGTCTCTCCCCACTTACCCCTTGCCAGAATCAGCAGAATCTGGCTATCGAACGCGTCGTACTGTAGTAGACATTGTTATGACCTGTCTTTGCCCAGAGGCCATTCATTCCTGTTTTGCTCTTTATGCGTGAGTCAAAATAGTCGGAGAAGCTCTTACCCGCCGCAGCTGAGATAACTTCCTCAAGGAGCGTATATGGTGCGTTGTGGTAAGCCCATCGGGTGCCGGGAGGCGTCAGGTATTGCAAATATTCCGGTGCTGTATTGTGGTTGTCATATACCGAATCATCAAACCCGCAGGTCATGGTAAGCTGATGCCAAACCGTTACCGCAGCCTCCCGGTCCGGCGTCATGGCTGTCCACCCCTCTCCCAGATAATCTGAGACAGGGGCATTGATATCAAGAAGCTCCTCCTGCTCCGCTATGCAGGCAAGGGTGGCAGTGAGCACTTTACCTGCTGAAGCCCAGTACCATAGGGTATTTGCCCCAAAGGGAATGGTTCCGGTCAAATTGTCACCGAAATAGTGTTCCATCACGATCTTCCCATCCTTAAGCAAAATGAAGCCCCTGGTACCATTCTCCTCAAGCAGTGATAGCAGAGAGGGTATCGCCGCGGTATCCCAACCCAGAGACTCCGGAGTAACAGTTGACCACTCACTCCCTGTTAATGGAGGGAAGTAGAGTTTGTCTGTGTCGGGAGGATCATCGCTGCTCTTTTTACATGAAGCGGTAACAGTCATAATGAGCAACAGTGAAAGGGTTACTGATTTCATATCTCTGCTTTTTTTAACTCCGTGCAATATAGGCAATACAGAGAGTATATAGCCTCAACCTGTGCGCTATTGTGATGCAGCACCATTACAGAGGGCGATATTTAAAAAGCATTACTTTTGTGCCTGCAAAAGTTGTATCCAATGGTGTCTCTGCTTCAGGCTGAAAAGATAAGTAAATCGTATGGTGCGCTTACTTTATTCTCCGACATATCGCTATCAATAAACAGGCAGGAGAAGATTGCCCTGATAGCAAGAAACGGAGAGGGTAAAACGACCCTTCTCAATATCCTGTCCGGTAAAGAGGCGCCTGACAGCGGGCAGATAACGATGGCTGGCGGGCTGAATATCGGCTATCTGGAACAGAACCCATCTCTTGACGACCGGGCATCACTGTTTAATCAGGTATTTGACCCTACAGGTCAGGTTGCTGAGGCAACAGCTCAGTACGAAAAAGCCCTGGCAACCGGCAATCAGGAGCAGATAGAGGCTATGACTGCAAGCATGGATCAGTTGGGTGCCTGGGATCGCGATGTAAAGGCCAGACAGATATTAACCGAGCTGGGCATAAGCGACTATGACAGACCGGCTGGTGAGCTCTCCGGGGGGCAGAAAAAGAGGGTCGCTCTGGCGCAGGTTCTGGTAGGCGAGCCGGAGTTACTGCTACTGGATGAGCCGACCAACCATCTTGACCTTGAGATGACCGAATGGCTTGAGAACTACCTGAAGAGGTCTGGCCTCACCCTACTGATAGTGACCCACGACCGCTATTTTCTTGACAGGGTATGTAATCAGATAGTCGAGCTTGACAACAATACTATCTATAAATACCCGGGCAATTACTCACTCTTTGTTGAAAAAAGGGCTGAGAGGCTTGAAAACATGAGATCGGCCAGCGACAAAGCCCGTAACCTGCTCAAGAAGGAGATGGAGTGGATGAGGAGGATGCCACGGGCCCGAACAACAAAATCGAAATCGAGAATTGAATCATTTCATCAGCTAAAAGAGAAGGCCACAGTAGCAGGTGAGAGGGAAAACATTAAGATCAGCTCCGGCAGCAGGAGGCTGGGTAAGAAAATACTTGAACTGAAGAACATAAGTAAAAGCTACGGTGATAATCAGGTTATTGCAGGCTTCTCATATCTGTTCGGCCGTTATGAGAAGATTGGCATAATAGGTAAGAATGGTTCCGGGAAGTCGACCCTTCTCAACATCGTAACCGGCACAACCGAACCTGACAGCGGAACAGTAGATTCCGGGGCCACCGTCCGCTTCGGGTACTTCCGCCAGGAAGGTATCAGGTTTAACCCCGATCAGAGGGTCACAGATGCTGTCAGTGAAATTGCAGAGGCAATAACTTTAAGCAACGGTTCTGTTGTAACCCCGTCGCAACTGCTCACGCAATTCCTGTTCCCCCCACCACGACAACACGACTATATAGGCAAGCTTAGCGGTGGTGAGAAACGGAGGCTCTATCTGGTAACGGTACTGATGAGGAATCCCAACTTCCTGATACTCGACGAACCCACAAACGATCTTGACATCGAGACGCTCAATGTCCTGGAAGATTACCTCGCCACAGCAGAGATCTGCCTGCTTGCCGTTTCGCACGACAGGTTCTTCATTGACAAGATATCAGATCATATCTTTGTCTTTGAGGGTAACGGGGTTATCAGAGACTTTCCCGGCAACTATACCCAGTACCGCCTTTACCGGGACAATCAGCTTAAGCAGGAGAGCGCAGAAACGGCTTCCAAAGAGAGAAGAGACAGTGCAAAGAGACCGGCAGCCAAAGCGCCCAAAACGAAGCTCTCCTTCAATGAGAAAAGGGAGATGGAAAAGCTGGAAGAGGAGATAGAGAGCCTTGAGGCTGAAAAGGGTGAAATTGAGGCCATACTCTCAGCAGGAGCTACCCTCTCACAGGAAGAGCTGGCAAAATACTCCGACAGATACAGAGCGGTATCAGAGGCCCTTGAGACAAAGGGCGACCGCTGGCTTGAACTGAGTGAAAAGTGGCAACAGGGAAAATAGTCCGCTACAGCAGGGTCACATCAGCATCCCTTACAATCGGCTATTAGTTACTATCTTTGGCATATGCTGCAGCTTGCCGACATACTTTTTGTGGTGTTCCATACAGCCCTTATATTTTTTAATCTCTTGGGCTGGATATGGAAAAAGAGCCGGGTTTACAACCTCATCACCCTATCTCTTACCGGAGCCTCATGGCTCTTCCTGGGAATGATCTACAATACTCCGGGTTACTGTCCGCTTACCGACTGGCATTTTACAATCCTGAGGAAGATGGGAGAGACCAATTTGCCATACTCCTACATAAAGTATCTGGCCGACAGGATTACCGGCATGGACTTCAACCCCCAGCTTGTTGACAGCCTTACCCTATGGGGCTTCGTTGCCGCACTGTTACTGTCAGTAACAATTAACACACATGATGCCTTAAAGCGAAGAAAACAAGACAACAGGCGGTAAACCGCCACTAACCACTTCTCCCTTCATTTAAGGGATATTACCGGTGAGAAGGCCTCACCTTTAATCGTGCCGGCCTGTTACAGGCTTTGAATCGTTGCTGATAGCCTGATCGCTGATGCCGGCAAAGATTGGATTATTAACTATCATCCAGTCGTAGAAGGGGTAGATTTGATCGAAGCATTCGCGACTTAACTCACTGTTAAAAACATCAACCCAGGTATCGAGCTGTGCCGGCCAGTAGGTGAGTTTAAAGCCGTGGCTCCGGTAGGCCCTGAATACCCATAGAACAGTCTCTGTAAAGACTACGGGGTCATAGGCTTTAAAGAGCGATATCATGAAACGGATATGGTTTCTGTGATTATCGAACATCATATCGCTATTCCCTTCACCAATAAGCTGTACAATATCGTCACGCCGGCTAAGCCGGTCGTTAAGAGTGTTTATCATCGCCTCCGCCTTGGTGCTGAACTCCTCCACAGCTTCAGCAGTCGGCTGCTTCAAGGCGGATGCCGACTTTACCAGATCTTCCTTTTTCATGGTTTTATCCTTCTCTTTTATCGTTATGGTAAGCCGTAAATTACTTATTTACCGGTATAGAAAAATGGAATGTAGAACCTTTGCCCACCTCACTTTCAACCCAGATTCTTCCCATATGCCCGCTAACAATACTCTTCACAATACTAAGCCCCAGCCCGGTGCTCTTCTCCCCCTCGGTGCCCTCTGCACCGATCCCTGAAAAAGGGGTAAAGAGATGCGGGAAGGCGCTTTCGGGAATACCACATCCCTCGTCCTTTACACTTATAATAAGTTGGCGATCGGAACTGAATGCGCTTACGGTAATGGTGCTGTTTCTGTTTGAATACTTTATAGCATTAGATATTAAGTTGTTAAGCACCTGCTCTATCTTGACAGGATCCAGATCTGCTTCAGGCAGTGGCTGTGGTATCTCCAAAATCAACCTGATATCCTTTTTCTCTGCCAGCATCGAATTTATTATAATGCTCTGCTTAAGAAACTCCACCGGTTGTACCCTCTCGTAGTTAAGCTGAAGTTTTCCCGACTCTATTTTTACCATATCCAACAGCTCCTCAAGCAGCCGCAACATATACTCGCTCGATGTTTTAATAACCGTAACGATCTTTCGCAGGTTGTCAGAAACATTATATTCTCCTGTCTCCGATTCGAGTACAAGTTCTGTAAACATTATAATAGACGCAATTGGGTTCCGCAAATCGTGTGCGGCCATTCCGATAAATTGATTCTTAAGCTTATTGAGCTGATCAAGCTGAGCATTCTTTTTATTCAACTCTCGCGTCAGGTTGCTTAGCTCATTGTTTATCTTTATCATAGATGCACGCATCTCTTCTGCCTCAGCGCCATCTGACTCGCCAAGCAGCACCACTCTTCCCTCTGTTTTGAAAGAGGAAAAGTAGAATGATTCGGGCATGTTGCGAAAGGTGTTCACATTCAGCAACACCTTTGTCTGCTCCTGCTGCAGCAGCCTTTCATAATCAAAGCCGGCATTGAAGCCGGTAAAGAGATCTCTTATGTGAGTTGAAACCAGAGGCCTGCCTGCAAGCCTTTCGGCAAAGGCACTGGCACTTAATATCTCGCCATCGCTGTTAAGGGTAAGTTTGATGATCGAGGAGTGCTCATCAATAAAATTTACCACTCTGCCATCTATCTTACTCATCACCGGTCTCTATTGGTTAATATAATCACCGAGCGACTCAACACCTGAGAGATAGGTGACATTATCAAACTCACGGGTAATTTCAACCCCACCCCATCTGAAAGCCTGTCCGCCGACCATAACAGGCAGATCCGGAAAGTGTTGGCGAATAGCTGACAGCCCCTTTCTGAGCTCCGGCAAATTGTAGTAGATGCTGAGAGAGAGCCCCAAAAGGTCCGGTCTCTTACTCTCTATAAAACGGAGCAGAGCGGAGAGGGGGGGTATTGGCACCGACAAAGTAGCCATCCCATCCATGCATTTCAAAAAAATCGGCAACCATTTTTGCCCCAACCTGATGGTGTTCATTGGCAACACAGGCAATTACTGAGTTTTTGCCAATCCGGTCGCTTGAAAAGAGTTGCGGCTGCAGCCTTATCATTAAGCTTTCGGTAATAGCCGTGGCCATATGCTCTGTGGCAACCGATATCCGGTTCATCTCCCAGTACTCTCCAACCTGATAAAGCGCCTTCTGGAAAAGCCCGGTATAGATAGTTACAATATCAACACCTCTGCCGGTCAGCGTATCGAGAATAGCTGAACAGCCTGCTTTATCGCCCTTTATAAGGCTGTTGAAGTAACTGTTGTACTCTTCATTACCTATCATCGATTCACCTCTCTTTTTAAAGCATCCCAATCACACAGACTCAATTAACCACCCCTCTACCCCAGGGCGACTCTCTCTTCTATCTTGCAACCAGGCTTTTCCTTTTAAACCGCAAATTCATCCAGGCTATTATCATGCCCGCTGTAGCAAACATGATAAGGCTGTAAATAGCAGGCGATATGGTCATGGTCGGATTGTTAAGCAGCGTTGCGGCAATGGCTATACCCAGGGTTCCATTCTGAATTCCCGACTCAATTGAGATGGTAATGGCCTGATCTATACGAAGCCTGAAGAGGCGGGCCGTTGTATAACCTACAAGCAACATTGCAACATTCAGGGCCAGCGCCACCGGGCCTGCCTGCTGAAAAAAGTTAACAAAATTCTCTTTATCGGCCAGGATTGCAGCCAATACAATGACAATAAGCAATATGCCAGACATCACCTTGACCGGTCTGTTCATCCTTGCAGCAAACCCGGGAGCTCTCGATCTTATTATCATTCCGATTGTAACCGGAACCAGGGTAATGATTATTACGCTTATCATAGTTCTGAGCACAGGAAGGGGAACATATTCACCAACCTCAAGAAAATAGCTTAGTGCAAAGTTGACTATAAGCGGAATGGTTATAACCACCACGATACTGGATATAGCAGTAAGGGAGATAGAGAGGGCGGTATCGCCTCTCGATATATGGCTTATGAGGTTCGATGTAGGTCCGCCGGGGCAGGCAGCCAGTATCATAATACCAACTGCCAGCTCGGGTGTACGCATCGGGATAATCAGCAGTAGCAGAAACCCCACAAAAGGCAGTATAAGCAACTGGTTGATGACACCGATAGTGGCGGCCTTTGGGTAGAGGGCCACCCTGCGAAAATCGGCGGGTGTCAGCGAGAGCCCCATACCAAGCATTATAATGCCCAACGAGAGCGGCAACATTATGTCTGTCAAAAAATTTGTCTCCATAACCCGTTATCTCTTTGGTTAACAACAGCTACAGACAAGGTGATCGGCCAGCCCCGGTGCCATCGGAGCATCGCCGGTTACCACCTGCTGAGGGCGAGGGAGATTGTGCCGGTTACATTTTTCAGCACCCTCCCCGTAAAATAGCCCAATATACAGTTTTTGACAGAGAACAGAGGCGGGCAAACCCCGCTTTTTCACTTTTCAGCCGGCTACCTGCTGTACTTATTAAACCAGTGGTACAGATAGAGCTGGGTTCTGATATAGTTTGAAGGTCTGGTGCCGGTGCCATGAAACTCATCGTTAAACCTGATCATAGCGGTTGGGACTCTAAGCATTTTGAGAGCCTGATAGTACTCTTCGGTCTGTGCTATCGGGGTTCTCAGGTCATTCTCACCGCACATCAGAAGAGTCGGTGTGGTAACATTGCCCACATACATAAGAGGCGAACGCTCAAGATGCTCGGTAGGATCGTCCCAGGGGAACTCCCGGAAGTTGCGATACCAGCTCACTCCGTCTGTAGTACCCACAAAAGAGAGCCAGTTGGTGACCGGGAAATTGACCGATGCCGCGGCAAACCTGTCTGTATGGCCCACTATCCAGGAGGTAAGTACCCCTCCTCCGCTACCGCCGTAAACAAACATGTTATCCTCATCGATAAACCCCATTTTGATAACCTCATCGACCCCATTGATCAGGTCGTCATAATCTTTGCCCGGATAGGCGTTCTTGATCGCATTACCGAAAGCACTTCCGTAGCCCGATGAGCCCCTGGGATTGGTGTAGAGCACCACATAACCCTCAGCGGCATGGTGCTGCCAGGTGAAGTTAAAACCAACATTATACATTGCATGGGGACCTCCATGAATAACAAGTATGAGGGGGTATTTGCGGGAACTGTCAAAGTCCGGCGGCTTGATTATCCATCCATGAACATCCAGGTCATCTGTCGATTTATACCATAACTCCTCAACCTCACCAAGCTTAACCCTGTCGAGCAGCGCCCGGTTAACATCCGTTATCTGTTTCAGCTCCGCATCGTCAAGGCGGAAGGTGACAATCTCGGCAGGCTGATGGTAGCTGGTTAATACGGCAGCGGCCATTCCGTTTCTATTTACATCGCTCACAGTGAGCATATGGTTACCGGCGGTTATCTGCCTCTCGCTGCCACGCAATGGTGCAAACCAGAAGTTTCTTGTCCCGTTATAACTTGCTGAGAAATAGATCCCTGAATTATCGGCCGCCCAGACAAGTCCGGAGGGACTCCTGTCAAGCCCTGTTGCAATTTCCCGGGGATTTGACCCATCCATATTCATCACATAGAGCTTGTTCTCTATATAGGTGTCGTCGGTCCAGTCATATCCGACATAGGCAACCATGCGGCCATCGGGCGAGACAACCGGTGAGCGGTCAATCCCCTTTCTGCTGGTAAGTTGTCTTATATCAGAAGTCTGAACATTGACAGCATATATTTCAGACTCACGGTAGGCGTACTCTGCATCTTCCACCCTAAGGCTTGTAAATAGTATCTCACTGCCGTCCGGCGTCCATTCAACCCCTGAGTGGTTCCAGTTACCCGAAGTAATCTGCCTTACTGCTCCCCCGTCAGCGGGGACAACAAAAATATGGGTATATCCCTGCTCTACAAAGCCGACTCTGTCGCGGCGATATACCAGGCTTGTAATAATTCTTGGTGCCTCGGTCCACCTGGCTCCGTCAGGCCTTGAAGGCATCTGTATCGGCCAGCTCTCACGGTGAGGAACCATCATATTAAATGCCAAATAGTTGCCGCATGGCGACCATCTGATATTCGATGGTGACCTCTCAACCCTGGTTATCTGGGTAGAGCCTTCCAGGTCACGATACCTGACAAATATCTGGCTACCTGACGGTTCACCCTGCGATGTATAGGCTATGCGGGAACCATCAGGCGACCATACCGGCGAACTACCGGTGGCAAAGAGCCTGTTTCGGCTGCCATCGGCATTCATAATATAGAGTTCATTACGCCGGCGGTCGTTAACTTTGTCTACCCATCCTCTGGTATAGACTATTTCCGATCCGTCAGGAGATATGCGGGGCCCTGACATGGAGATCATATCATAGAAATGATCCAGTTGAAGCTTGCCCCTCTCCTGGCTCATCAGCGGTAAAGCCAACGACAAGAGAAGCAGAAGAACTATACTCTGCGCAAAAGTGATTATTGCTCTCTTCATGGTTTTATGATTTAAGGTTTTTACAAGAGCAATATACACATTTTGATTAATCCGGGATAATAGCCGGTCGCACCGCCAATGAGTTGGCCCCTGCAGGCAAAGAGGCTGCACGGCACACTAAAAAAAGGGGGGTGTCCGCAAGAACACCCCCCCGAAGTGATTATGTAAAACTACTAAATACAGCTACTTAAGGGCTGCTTCATAGCGCTCACTTACATCACGCCAGTTAACAATATTCCAGAAATTATCTATATAATCGGGGCGCCTGTTCTGATATTTCAGGTAGTAGGCATGTTCCCATACATCAAGTCCCAGAATTGGAATACCCCTTATTGGTGAGATATCCATTAACGGGTTATCCTGATTTGGGGTACTGCCCACTTCAAGCTCCCCTTCACTATTGACAACCAGCCATGCCCAGCCACTTCCAAACCTCGATGCGGCAGCGCTTCCAAACAGCTCCTTAAAGTTGTCAAACGAACCAAAAGCCTTCTCGATAGCCGCTGTTAGCTCATCGGAAGGTTCGCCACCATTAGGACTCATATTTTTCCAGAACAGGTTGTGGTTATAAAAACCACCACCATTATTCCTGATCACATCGCTCATTGATGACATCTGAGCAAAAATCTCCTCAAGGCTCATATCCTCTACAGGAGTGCCCTTTATCGCATTCACGAAATTATTGAAATATGCCCTGTGGTGTCGATCATAATGTATCTCCATGGTCTTGGCATCTATGTATGGCTCAAGTGCATCATAGCCATATGGCAGGGAGGGAAATTGGAATCCTCCTACTATATCATTCTCTTCCATAACGCTAAATGGTTTTGTAATGGCAAGGACTATCCCCACCGAGAGGATAACAATTATTCCTATGCCTGCTGTTCTACTTATAACTCTATTTTTCATCACTGTATCAGTTTTTCGGATCTTCTGCCCTTACGATTTAAGGGGGAAATCCTGTATGTTTTACTTTTTCTCTTCTCCCTTGTTTAACAAAGGCATACAATAATTTGTTCAAAATGCTCTCCCTATCTACATTTACACATTCCAGCCAATAACCGTTTTTGCATTAACTCAATATTCATCGTAACTTTACACACTGTTGAAATGGAGAAGCTGGCATGCCCCGCTTTACATCAACAGTGACACCTGTAAAACATAGACCATACAGTAATGAAACAGAAACTACTGCTGCTAGCCACATCGCTGCTCTTAATAACAACCCTTCCGGCCTGTAAAAAGGATAAGGGTAGCCCGCCCGCCCTGCCCCTGTATGGCAGTATGGCCATCGACTTCTCTCTCTTCACTGATCCCGGCAAGAAGGGAGAACTGCCGGAGGGTGACATCAAGGATATCCCCGATCCTGACGAGAACTTCTCATTCAGTGCGCAGATGGCTGCAATATGGAGTAACATCCTCTACATTGACCTTGCCGTGCCCGTTGAAGCATTCAGGCAGGCTCACAACAAGGCGCCATCTTGGATAGATGATAAAACATGGGAGTGGGAATTTGCCGTTACGGGCATTCCCGGCACCTACAACGCAAGGCTGGTGGGCAAAAAAGTGGCCGGAGGAACCGAATGGGAAATGTTTATCAGCAAAGAGGGAGACGGCGCCTTCGATGATTTTCTCTGGTTCACCGGACAAAGTTCCGAAGATGGATTATCAGGTTCGTGGACCTTCTCTGCCAATGCGCAGTTCCAGCAACCACTTCTGCAGATTGACTGGATCAGATCGGGCAATACCATAAGCCAGGTGAAGTACACCTATATCAGAGAGGTTAATGATGCCGGTCAGCCTGATCTGTTCAAGACCAGTTACATTGAATATGGCAGACTGACAGGAACCTACGACTTCTATTTTGACATCAGGATATATGAGCCGCTGGTGATAGAAGATTTCGTTACGGTGCTTATAGAGTGGAACAGTGCCACCGGAGCCGGCAGGGTAAAAGCGCTTCACAAGTTCAGCGATGAAGAGTGGCACTGCTGGGACAATGAGAAGTTCAACATTGATTGTCCCTCCTGAAGAGGACTACCCCAAAGAGATTATAAGAGTTCTGCTGATTGCAGGACTCTTTTTTTGTTACAAAACTTGCATAATGAACCATGGTTCATTATCTTTGTAGTCATCAATTGTTATTATTTTGCTATGTCACCAAGAACAAGGAAACTAAGAAAGATCGTAAATCCCCCACCTGTAAAGGGTTTCAGACCATACGGAGGAGATTCTGCTTTAAAGAATAGTGAGCCTGTATACCTTCTCTATGAGGAGTATGAGGCTTTGCGACTTTGCGATTATGATATGCTTAACCACAATCAGGCCTCAGGTTTGATGGAGGTTTCCCGTCCCACCTTCACCCGCATATGTGCTTCAGGCAGGCAAAAGATGGCAAAGGCTCTGGTTGAGGGCAGGCAAATAGCCATTGAGGGTGGTAAGGTCTTTTTTGACAGCGACTGGTTCCACTGCAGTGGCTGTGGCAGCTACTTTAACGATCCCCATAAGGAGGTTGTCCCCGACCGCTGTCCTCTCTGCAAGAGCAATTCTGTAGAGTCATGGGAGCCGGCCGGTAAAAGAAATAGCGGTGATGGTGACAACATATTTTCAGGCACCAATATCCCCACCGGCAGGAAGGATATCTGTTATTGTCCTTCCTGTGGTGAGAAGAGAGAGCATCAGCCGGGCGTTCCCTGCCGATCTGAGATATGCAGCCAATGCAATCAGCCGATGCAGAGGGGTGGTATGCCCGAAACCGGAAGACAAAAAAGAACAAGAGGAGGCAGAAAATGAAAACGGCAATTACATCAACGGGAAACATGGGAAGTTCATTGGTCGACAGCAGATTTGGACGCTGTGCCTGGTTTGTCATTTACGACTCGCAGAGTGGCTCTTCAGAGTTTATTCCCAATCCATACGCACATGCTGAAGAGGAAGCTGGGGCTGAATCTGTTAAACTGCTGATATCACGTAAGGTTGAGCGTATTATTTCGGGCGAATTCGGAATAAAGATAAAGCCAATGCTCGATATCAACAAGATACAGATGATCGTAATCACAGGAAAAGAGAAAACTATTGATGATATAATCGGTATGTTGAGTGATAAATCATAATAACACAAAAATCCATTATTAATCTATAAAAGAGGAGGTAATCATGCCAGGATTTGATCAGACCGGACCAGAGGGACAGGGTCCCATGACCGGCAGAAAAACAGGAAGGTGCACCAATTGGGCTCCGGGAAAAGAGACCTCAGGGAATAATCCGGAGGCTAATATCAGAGAGTCAAATCCCGGAAGGGGATTTGGTTTGCGAAGATTTTTGAGAGTTCGCGGCAGGGGACCAGGAAGGAGTGCCGGTGCCGGTAGAGGCAGATCAGGCGGTCGCCAGGGAAATCAGAATTACTAACTATTTGAACTTTTAACTAACAATATGATTAAACGTATTGCCATTCCCCTTGAGCAGGGGAAATTATGTGCTCATTTCGGGCACTGTCAGCAGTTTGCCATTATCGATACAGTAAGCAATAGTGTCACTAATGAGGAGTTGGTTACCCCTCCCCCCCATGAACCGGGTGTGCTACCAGCGTGGCTGGCAGAAAAAGGGGTAACCGATGTGATTGCTGGCGGAATGGGTCAACGAGCTATAAAGCTCTTTCATCAGCAGAAGATAAATGTATTTACCGGTGCCGAATCGAAAACGCCCTCCGCACTTGCCAGCGACCTTATCAGTGGCACTCTCGAGGCGGGAGCCAATTTATGTGACCACTAAGTTCAGTGAGATGAGGTTGTTCCTGGCACCCATCCCATACCGGAGAAATACTACCTGACACACAGCAAACTTAAAACATGGGAGACACCCTTTATGCGGGAGGCCATAACCGAAACAATGACTCCGCAAGAGATAAGACTAAGCTATGACTAACAGCAAATACATCAAGATAGCTGTTGCCAGCGGCAAGGGAGGCACTGGCAAGACAATGCTTGCCACCAATCTGGCTGCCCTTATAAGCGGCAGTACGAAAACGCTGCTTGTAGATCTCGATGTGGAAGAGCCTAACAGTTCGCTCTTTTTCGGAGGCAATAAATCACCGGCAAAGACTCTTTTCAGACCAGTGCCGGAATGGAACAGAGAAAAGTGTCTGCTTTGTGACATCTGCTCTGACGCTTGCCGCTTTAATGCGCTGATCAGACTGGGTAATGAGATATCAATCTTCGATAAGCTTTGTCACAGCTGCTTCGCATGTTCAGAGCTCTGCCCGCAACAGGCCCTGCCTATGAAAGAGCATGCAATAGGAGAACTAACCCATATAACAGATAATAATCTCACTATAGTGGAGGGACGGCTCTTTACAGGCGAAGAGCAGAGCGTTCCGCTAATAAACCAGACAAAAGAGCTAAGCGAAACAGATTACGGCGATTATGAGGTGAAGATTTATGATTCACCGCCCGGCACAAGCTGTCCGGTAATTGCCGCAGTAAAGGGTTGTGACCTGGTTCTACTGGTAACCGAACCTACCCCCTTCGGATTAAATGATCTCCGGCTGGCCTATGCCACAATGAAAAAAATGAATCTGCCTGTAGCGGTAGTAATAAACCGTCACGGCATTGGTAACGGTGAGGTAGATGAATACTGCAGAAATGAGTCAGTGGAGATTATTGCAAAAATACCTTACGACATGGAGATTGCACGAATATGCTCCGACGGAGGATTGTTACTGGAGGAACCAGGATATGTGAGGCCACTGCTGGAATCTCTTCATAAGAGGCTCATTGAAATAACGAATTGTTTATGAAAGAGATAGCTATAGTTTCTGGCAAGGGAGGTACCGGTAAGACATCGGTAGCGGCCTCTCTGGCACTAGTCGCTGGCATGGAAGCTGTTATCGCCGACTGCGATGTCGATGCTGCAAATATGCACCTGCTGCTCAGGCCTGATTTCTCTGAGGCTTGCGATTTTTACAGTGGCGAAATAGCCGTAATAGATAAGGGCATGTGTAGAGTGTGTGGTAAATGCATGGAGGTGTGTCATTTCGATGCCGTTACCCTGACCGATAGTTATGCTGAAATTTCAGCGATCAACTGTGAAGGTTGTGGCTACTGCAGCTACGTTTGTGGCTCGTCCGCAATAACCATGGTTCCTGCAAAAACAGGAGTAGTTTATGAGTCTAATATCCGTTCCGGCAGCAAAATGGTTCACGCCACAATGGAACCCGGGGCTGAAAACTCAGGGAAACTGGTATTCAATGTAAGAGAGCGTGCGGCAGATATTGCACGCAGAGAGCAGAAAGGGTTCACAATCATTGACGGTTCTCCGGGTATCGGATGTCCCGTGATTGCATCGCTGTCGGGAGTATCTCTGGCCGTGCTGGTAACAGAACCCTCCGTAGCAGCTATTCATGACCTGTTAAGGATTGTGGAAGTGATTCAGCAATTCCGTATCAGAACCCTGTGTGTCATTAATAAATATGATATCAACAGAGCAAAGACCAATGAAATAAAACTGCTTCTGGCAAATATGAATATAGCTCATGTCTGCGATATAGCTTACGACAGCGATATAGCGAAAGCAATAGCTGCAGGCAAAGCAATGTCAGAATCGGGAAAGAGAGGCAGCAGGGCAATTGCCGAACTGTGGAGTAAGATAAAAGCCGTATATGGCTGAAGCAACCCCTGCAGATATTCTGAGCAGGTTAGAGAGTTAACTATTTAAAAAAAGAGGAGTTATGAGAATACTATTTACATCAACAGGTGAATCGTGGGATTCGGTAATCGATCCACGATTCGGACGCACCGAATATCTGGTGCTATACGATGAGGAGAGCGACAGCCTCTCTGTAACCGATAACCGGTCGGCAAAAAACGAAGCCCATGGGGCAGGACGGGCCACTGCAAAAGTGGTCAGCGACCTTAAACCCGACATACTTATCACGGGTAACGGTCCCGGAGGCAATGCATCGGGCGCCATAAAGGGAATGAATATGAAAATATTTATCAACGCCCATAACCTCACCATCAAAGAGGCTTATGATAACTACCGGAACAAGAAATTAACAGAATTGTAAACAGAATAACTACAGAAAACAATGACAACATTTGAAAAGATCAAACTACCCGGAGTGAAGAAAATTATAGTAGTAGCATCCGGAAAAGGAGGCGTGGGTAAATGAACCGTTTCAGCAAACCTGGCGATAGGACTGGCGCGGGAGGGATTTAAAACAGCCCTGGTCGATGCCGATATTTGTATCGCCTCCGCTAAAAGTCAGGGGTGAAGTGAGTCAGACTCATAAAACAGCACACCGGGGTCAGATGGTTTGTTAATCAGTCTGACCACGGCGCGGGCCACCTGGCTTGCCTTAATGCCCCGGTATTTCCGGAGCCGGCCAACTAATAGAAAGCCAAATATCTTCATTACCACCTTCCCCACCTCTTCGCCAAAGCGGAACTCATTTCGTTTACCAAAGAGCATCGAGGGCCTGACAATCACAGCACTTTCGAAACCTGCAGCCGCGATCAGCTGCTCCATCTCACCCTTAATTCGCAGGTAGTAGCTTCGAGCTTTCGCATCAGCGCCTATTGAAGAGACAACGGCCGCCCGGCTGATTCCGTTCTTCACCGCTGCTTCTGCTATTGCAGCCGGTAAATCACGGTCGGCCTCCTCCATTGCCCTGATAGATCCGGCCTTCTTTATCGTTGTTCCCAGACATATAAAGAGCTCATCACCTCTGATTTCAGAAGCATATGAGTCTGTATCGGCAATATCTGCCACCAGCACCTCCGTTTTGCCACCTGAATGTTCTCTCTCCCGTCGTACAAAAAGTCTTACTGCAGAATAGCGGGCATCAGCCTCCAGCTCTTTAACAAGCTCGCTGCCAACAAGACCGGTGCCACCAAAAACAACCGCTGCTTTACCACCCATAAGTATATAAAGATTATATTGCAAAGTTAAACTTATTTTTCCGCCTTCTATGCGATCACAGAGAGGAGCCGGTAGCTGACTTAGCCAAAGTACCCTGAAGTACCTTAAGAGCTGCTTAACAACAATAATAAACCTACAGTAATCAGATGGAAAACTATCAGTTGAATGCCAACGGCGAGAAGTGGTATCAGACCATTACATTCAAAATGGTACTACTCGTTTCAGGAACCCTCACAACACTATATATTTTCATCTTTATCCTGCTGGCACTTAAGGAGTATTCATATCTGGCAGGTAATATAGGGCTATTTGTACTTCTCGCTGTAATGATGATAGTTTCGGCCAGGCAGAAGCTATTCAGACAGAAGAGCGAGTAGTTCATTAAGCCATAATGATCATTCCTATGACATAAAAGTTTCTTAACTTTAGGGTTCAATTTGGTCGGGAGGATACCGGCTGTAGCAACTGAAGAGGTGTAAAACTATTAAAACCATCTATTTATGGAAAAGAAGCTTGATTTTACCGAACTACTTAAAGGGGCCATTGACACCGGTCTGAAAAACTTTCCTTCACTGGTCGGTGCTGTTGCACTCTGGCTGGTTACGATCTGGATTCCCTATCTGAATGTGGGAACTACCATAGCCATTATCACGCTACCCGCAGCCCTCAGCAGGGGTAAGGTGATCTCTCCCGTAGAAATTTTCGATGAGAAGTACAGGAAGTTTATGGGTGAGTTTTTCCTGGTAACAGGTCTCAGATCTATAATTCTGGTTCCCGCCTACTTCTTTATGATTATACCGGGAATAATAATGCAGATCGCATACTGCCTCTCCACACTTCTTGTGGTTGACAAGGGCAAGGGTGCCTCAGAAGCCCTGCAGCTCAGCAACAAGCTTACCCATGGCAATAAGCTCACCATCTTCCTGGCACAGCTTATACTGGGAGCCGTATTCGTGGTGGTATTCCTGCTGGCAAACTGGATACATACCGTTCTGGGCATCATTATACTGATTCTCTTCATCCCTATCATACTTGGGCTCATGGCACATATATATGGCGCACTGGCGGCCGATGTAAAGGAGGAGTAAAACAGAACAGCCCACAGATTTAAAGAGGGGGCAAAGAGTAAAGAGGAGAAGCGTCGGGGCAGCAGCCCTTACATTAATCTCATTTTACTATCTTTGCCTCTCTTTTTGTATAAAGGCATTAGATGACAAGAGGCGGGAAAGTACTTCTTTTTATAATTGTGATTCTGGTTGCCGACCAGATACTGAAGATATGGGTAAAGACCAGTATGACGCTGGGGCAGGACATTTCAATTGCCGGCAACTGGGCGTACCTCTATTTTGTCGAAAACAAAGGAATGGCCTTTGGTATGGAGTTTGGCGGGGCTGCCGGCAAAATTGCTCTCTCCCTGTTCCGTATTATCGCAGCAGTTGCCATCGGATGGTATTTGGTCAGACTTATAAACAACATGGCTCATACCGGGCTTATTTTTGCCATAGCGGCCATTTTAGCCGGAGCGGTCGGTAATATCATAGACAGCACATTCTACGGAGTCATCTTCTCTGAGAGCTCTTTTCACCAGACAGCGACAATTTTTCCACCCGACGGCGGGTACGCCCCTCTGCTGAAAGGCAAAGTGGTCGACATGTTCTATTTCCCTGTAATAGAGGGCAGATGGCCGGAGTGGTCGCCCATCAGAGCCGGAGAGCAGTTTGTCTTTTTCAGGCCTGTCTTCAATATAGCAGATGCCGCCATAACCAGTGGTGTTATAGCGCTTATACTGTTTCAGAAGAGATTTTTCGATTAATATTCTGGCTGCCCTTTCAGATCGGTGGCACTCACTGTCCCGGAAAGGAGAGCTAATCCTCCCTGCCACATGAGTTGATACAGGTCACAATGTCTCTGAGGCGCTCATGCCTTAAGCTGTAAAAGGTGTTCTTCCCCTCACGCCTCGACTGAAGCACACCCCTGTCTTTCAATATTCTCAAATGGTGAGAGGCAGATGATTGCCCCACTTTAAGCTGTTTCTGTATCTCGGTCACCGTAAGGGCTCTCTCCCCCTCCAGCAACCCAATTATTCCGATCCGCACCGGGTGAGCCACAGCCCTCAACATATCCGCAGCCCTTTCAAGCAGCTCAGGAGTAAGTTCAATTTCACCCATCAATATCCTCCGGTTTAGTCGTACAAATATATGCAAATATGTTGATGCGATAAATATGTCTGAACCTACAGGGCTCATTTTCTGTTGTACAGTTACTTTTCATATATTTGAACGCTTATTGCGGAATAATGTCACAGCTTGACTCCATAAGGGCTCCCGTCAAAAAAGAGATGGCTGAGTTTGAACGCTATTTCAGCCAGACAATGAAGAGCAACATTCCGCTGCTCCGCATAATACTCAATTACATTCTGCGACGAAAAGGCAAGCAGATGAGGCCAATGCTTGTTCTGCTCTCTGCCAGAGTTTATGGAGAGATAGATGAGGCTGCATTTGTGGCAGCCACTCTGATTGAGCTTCTGCACACAGCCACCCTGGTACACGATGATGTGGTTGACAGCGCCGAAGAGAGAAGGGGAGCACTCTCAATAAATGCTTTATGGAACAGCAAGATCGCCGTTCTTACAGGCGATTACATGCTCTCGCGCGGACTCCTGATCAGCGTCGAAAAGGGGCGATACGATATGCTCGAAATCGTTTCAGAGGCTGTAAGGTCGATGGCCGAAGGCGAGCTGCTCCAGCTGCAGCGCTCCAGGAAGCCTAATCTTACAGAAGAGGACTACTTCAGAATCATAGAGATGAAAACAGCGGCCCTGATTGCGGCCTGCACCACCTCTGGAGCCATCTCGGTTACAAATGACAGCGATACGCTCTTCCTCATGAAAGAGCTTGGTGAGAGCATCGGCATCGCATTCCAGATAAGAGACGACATACTGGACTATGAGGCTAAAGGCCTGTCGGGCAAGGCTCCGGGTAATGATATAAAAGAGAAGAAGCTGACCCTACCACTGATACATGCCCTGAGGGTCACCAGCAACGGCAATCGACGCAAAATACTGGGTATTGTAAGAAGTAAAAAGAAGTCGCGCGCCGATATTGACCAGGTAACTGATTTCGTTCACAAAAACGGCGGTATAGATTACGCTCTTCATATGATGCACAGCTACCGCGATAAAGCTCTTGCGATAATAGAGAGACTTCCGGAAGGAGAGGCGCGCGATTCACTGAAAAGCTTTGTTCACTACACCACCGCAAGGAAAAAGTAGTCACCCCCTGCCTGTTCAGGTTATCATTCCGGGGATAAAAGAGTACTTTTGCGCTCACAGTAGTGCAGAGAGCAGATATGCGGCATCTTGAATCCCGACACCATAAAGGTCAGTGGTAACAACCGATTTTCAGGCGATCAGCGATGCGGCACCATATCTCCTGACCGGCAAACAGTTAGAGATATCACAAATTGGTCTGACCGGCCACATAAAGCTATAACCAATGAAGAGCATCCCGACAGAGGGTTTAAGGAACATTGTTTTTGACCTCGGCAATGTGCTGATAAGTTATGATCCGCACAAATTTCATCTCTCTGAGGGAACCACCGAGTCGCAGACATCAAGATATATAAGCGACATATATGAGAGTGAAGAGTGGCAGATGCTCGACAGGGGAACAATTTGCCTTCAGGATGCAATAGATTCAATAGCCTCTAAATCGACTCTCTCTGCAGAAGAGACAGCCTCTGTATTCGAAATGCGCAACAGGCTGCTCTTTCCCCTTACAGACAACACAAAGCTTCTTAAACCGCTTAAAAAGGCTGGATACAGGCTCTTTTACCTGACAAACTTCCCTGAAGATATGTTCTCGCTACTAAGTAAAACCCACCGGGTTTTCAGCCTGTTTGAAGGCGGAGTGGTCAGCTCTCATGTGAAGCTGCTCAAGCCGGAAGCCGCAATATATACTCACCTGACCGACAAACACGGTATAGAACCATCGGAGTCTCTATTTATAGACGATCTGCAGCGCAACATAGATGGTGCCGCCAGGCTGGGGTTTGAAACCCTGCACCTTCCCGACCACAGGAAACTTAAGCAGAAGCTGCAATCTCTGTTCCCCTCAGTTTTCAGCGGGGCTTAACCGGGTTTTCCCTTCAGAACGCCAGAACGCCTGCCTCCCTCAGCACCAGCAGAGCGTTGGTAAACTGCTCTGTACCGGCAGGCTCAGGATACTGTGCATCGTAAAGCTTCATCATTTCAAGCGCGCTTCTCTCACCGTTGGCAAGCAGAAGAAACTCATGTATATTTCTTATTGACCTGTAGTTATGACTCTGTCTGAAATCGGCAGGTACCGACTGTATCATTGAGCGATAACCGGAGTATCCTCCCTGGTAGGCGGCGGCTGTCACAACCGGCCTCCATGAGTCAAGCTGCCGCTCCTCCTCTGTCAGCTGCAGTACCACAGGTTCACTGCCGACTGCCGCTGCCCTTCTCTTCATATGCAGATCGAGCATCCGGAGTCCGGCATCTCTCTGCACCCCTATCGCCTCTGCCATCTCTTCAAGAGTGGTGATAAAGACCATATCATCAGGAGCCAGTTCGGCAAGCGACATGATGGTCTCAGCCTGATTCACAGATACAGCCTGATAGTCATAGAGGGCTCTTTTGTATGTAGCCTGCAGGTCAGCCTTGTCACTTTTAAGTATCCGGTCGGCAGAGATGGTCATCTGATGACCCATCCGTTGCGCGGCATTACCGGCAACCTCGGCGGCAATCTTCAGGCCCCTGTCGCCATCTGCCGAAGCGATGGTGTAGGCACTGGCTGCGGCCAGGAATATAACCCTCTTTAGCTGTGTGGGATCACAAATCCAGGGCCTGTCGTTAGAGGTGTGGTAGTAGTGGTCAGGCCAGTTGTTGAGGCAGATACCGGGAACACCGACCGAAAAGTTATTGAAAACTGCGTGGTCAGAGGCGCTTATATAGGCCTCTACCGTCCAGTAGAACGGATCATCAGTACCTGTAGGGGCGACTATAGGCCTGAGAAAGGGGAACCGCCCAACCGGAGTACATCTTATCTTATTGGTTTCAGATATATAACGCATATACATCTGAAGCACATCATTAACATAGTGAGGATTGCCAAAAGTGGTGCGATGAAGCACCATAAAAGATTGATTTTCAGCCTGACTTATACCAACCATATCGAGGTTCAGGTTACAGAGAGTCCTCTCCATTATATCGCTGTTGGCCTCGACCCACGGTATGGTACCCTGAAATTCAGGAACCCACAGAAACCTGACAGATCGCCGTGGCCGGGGCAGGCGGCCATCATTATACATGGTATGAAGAAGCCGGGCCACATCGAGTATGGCAACAGAGCCGGAACCGTTGTCGTTAGCCCCCTGTTTAACATATCCTTCGAATATGTGAGCGGTTATAATAATCTCTTCAGCATCCTCATCGGTTCCCTCAATAACACACATAGGTACCTGAATGTCGAGTTCCAGTTCAGTTGTGCGAACCCGGGCATGCACCTCGATATTCTCGCCCCGGAGAAGTCTGTCTCTCAGCCTGTGGCCATCTCTGGGGGGGACCCTGAAGGCGAAACCCCTGTCAACACGCCCCCTGATACCGCCAGTAGGTATCTGAAGAGGGTCTATTAGCGGTCTGGCAGACTCAAAGGTAACAACCCCATGGGCACCACCTGCCATTGCCAGCGGAAATACCCTTGAGAGTGCCCCGGAGGTAAGCAGAATAGCACCCTCGGTATCTGCAGCCTCAATCAGCGAGGCTGTGCCCTCTCCCACCCATACAAGCGGAGCGGTCACATCGGCATCCCTGCTGCCCGATGCAAGCATGAGGGGCAGATCCTCATAGTCTGCAATCTTGGTTTTAACAGGAGAAACCTCCCAAAGCGTTCCTTCAAGACCCTTCCAGGTGGTAGCCCTGCCGAGCCTCTCAATGGTCGCATTCTCAATACCGTAGCTGCGCAGCTTATCTATGATATAGGTTGACTCGTAAAGAGTGGTGGCGTACTCTTCCGGTGGACGAACCCTGTTATATCCGGTTAGCTCAACAAGATCGGCATAGGCTCTTTCTCCACTGGCCTCTCCGGCAATCATATCAAGCATTGATTGAGGCAGCGCTCCATACTGATAGGAGTAGTTCCACTGACCTGTCGATACAGGCAGCACGATCATCGCTAAAAGGGTAATGGCAAACAGACGGCTCATAACTCTTGGTTTTAATGGTAGCAAAGCGCAGCCCTTAGCCGCATTTGGGGTTCAAGGTAATAATTTTGGATAACCTGGGGCCCCTGCAGCAGAAAAATATCCCTTTATTTCTAAGTAAATGAACAGTGTTGTTCTTTTGGTTGTTAACCATCTCGGGTATATCCCATCCTGCGCCCTCTCTTCACCGGGAGAGTGTTACAAAAGAACCGAAAAGAAATTATATGGCATAAGAATTGTCGCTAAACACTCCAATATAGAAGGTTATGAAAAGTATCCGCAAATCACTACTTGCACTGGCCATAATGTGGGCAGGAGCTACCGGGTTAAGTTCACAGGATATCCCGGTTATTGACTTTGACAGCTTCAGACCGATAATAGAGCAGAGAAATGACACCGTATATATGGTCAACTTCTGGGCAACATGGTGTACCCCCTGTGTTGAAGAGATGCCGGATCTGTTGCGTTTTGCAAAAGATATGAGAGATAGCAAATTCCGGCTGATACTGGTATCTCTCGACAACCCCGACCACATGGAATCAAGAGTAAAACCATTTATAAAGCGGTTTGAGATAGAAGAGAGGGTCATATTGCTCGATGACCCCGATGCAAACCGCTGGATACCGATAGTGAGCGGGGAGTGGTCAGGTGCCATACCTGCAACTATCTTTTTCTCTGACAATTTCCGCCACTTTCACGGAAAAAAGATAGACTATGAAGGCATAAAGGAGATAGTAGTACCGCATCTGAAACGATAAAAGAGCATATTACAGAGGCTACAACATGATTTTTATTGTTCCTGAAACAGGGTATTTTTGAGACCAGTTACACAGTATAAACCAAAATGATTATTGTTATGAAGAGAGCACTATTATCAACCATACTGATTATGTCAGTAATTGCACTATCAGGCCAGTATCAGGTCGGAGATCTTGCAGAGGACTTCAGGCTGAAAAATGTTGACGGAGAGATGGTTTCAATGGCAGACTTTCCGGAAGCACGCGGTTTCGTGATCATATTCACCTGCAACCACTGTCCCTACGCCGTAGCATATGAAGACAGGATTATCGAGCTGCAGAACAAACTGCGTCCGCTTGGTTATCCTATAATTGCGATACAGCCCAACGATCCTGAAGTTGAACCACGCGACAGCTTCGAAAATATGATTATCAGAGCCGAAGAGAAGGGATTCAACTTCCCCTATCTGTTAGATGAAGGGCAAAATGTATATCCCCGCTTCGGTGCCACACACACACCTCATGTCTATATTCTGAACAGAGAGGGCAGCAACTACAGGGTGGCCTACATTGGCACAATCGACAACAACTGGAGAGATGCCTCTGCCGTTACAGTCAACTATATTACAGACGCTGTTGAGGCTCTGCGCGAAGGGAGAACACCTGAAGTAACAAACACAAGGGCTATTGGCTGTACCATAAAGACAAGGTAACACCAGGCTTAATATCTCAATTACAAGATGAGGTATCAACGGGTAACTGTTGGTACCTCACTTTTTTAATCGGCATCCCTATTCTCTCTGTTGAAGAAATTTTTAATGAGTCTTGCCCTCCCCTCTCCAACTACGGCTGAGAGCTCCTCAAGGCTCCTCTCTCCTATTCCCTCGAGTGTACCGAAATGGTCTCTCAGATTGCTTATTGTCTTATGGCCAACACCTTTTATATTTCCCAGATCGGTTGATGTAAGTTGTCCCAGCATTCTCTTGCGATGCAGCGCCAGAACAAAACGGTGTGCCTCGTTTCGCACCTTCTGTATCAATTTCAGAGATCGACCCCTCTTGTCGAGATATAGCGGCACCGGATCGTTTTTGCGGTATATAATCTCAAGCCTCTTGGCAACCCCGATCACAACCGGTTCAATGGTGGTATTAATGGTACTGAGACCGTCCAGGGCAGAGGTTAGCTGCCCCTTGCCCCCATCTACAATTATAAGATCCGGCATCTGCAGCCCCTCTCTGATTACCCTGCTATATCTCCTGAATATTACCTCACGCATTGCGGCAAAGTCATTCTGCCCCTCCACCCCCTTTATGATGTAGTGACGGAACTCACTACGCACAGGCATACCGTTACGAAATACAACACAGGCAGCGACAGTATTGGCTCCCTGACTGGTAGAAATATCGAACCCCTCAATATGCGCAGGTGTCTGAACCATATTAAGGTCTACCCTAAGCCCCTCCAGAGTGCTTGCATTAAGGTTACCGGGAGGTCCGGGGCTCTCCTTTTTCGCCATCTGGAGTCTGCTGAACAGGGCATTGCGCTCTGCCATGTCGAGCAGTTTTTTCCTGTCTCCCCTTACAGGGACAACATAGCGGGAGTCTCCATAAGTCATCTCAGGCTCAAAGGGAACTATGACCGTTGAAGAGAGACTCCCAACGCGATTTATAATCTCACCTATGGCCAGCGAAAGTAGCTCAGGGCCACTCTCTTCAAACTGTCTTTTAAGGGAGAGCGAGAAGGCCTGCACCACCGATCCCTCTACAACACGCATAAAGCTTACCACAGCCATGTCGCCACCGGCCGAAAAACCGGTTACATCCAGATCTCCTGCAGATGGATTCACGACTACAGATTTTGACCTGAAGCGCGACACAGCATCCAGAATATCCTTAACCTCCTGAGCCTCTTCATATCTCAGATCAGCGGCGTACTCTTTAATAATTCCCTCAAGCTCTTTTGTAAGCTCTCTTAGGTTCCCACATAATATTCTCCTTATCTGCCTGACAGACTCTGCATATTCGTTGGCAGAGACCCTCCCCTCACATGGCGCTTTACATCTTCCTATCTGGAATGCGATACATGCGCGGTACTTGCCAAGGCTGATTTTTCTTTCGTCAAGTTTCAGAGCACAGGTTCTGGGCTTATATATCTGCTGTATCATAGAGAGAAGGCTCCGTGTCATGGCCGCAGAAGTATAGGGGCCGAAATATTCACCATCACCCTCTGTAACCTTGCGGGTCATCATAACCCTGGGGAAGGCCTCATCTTTAATGACTATCCAGGGGAAGCTCTTGTCATCTTTCAGCAGCACATTGTACCTGGGCTGCTCCTTCTTAATAAGATTATTCTCAAGCAGAAGGGCCTCAGACTCAGTAGGGGTTACAATGTGCTCTATCTTCGACGCCTTGCGCACCAAAAGCTCGATTCTTGCCGAACCGCTCTGGCCAAAGTATGAAGCTACACGCTTTTTCAGGCTCTTCGCCTTTCCAATATAGAGAACCTTCTCATCGTCACCGACAAATATGTAAACTCCGGGCTCGTCGGGAAGCCGGGAGGCATACTGTTTAAGAATCGCTGCTCTCTTGTCGCTCATAGCTCTTAATCATTATCTGTAAAGAGGGGCACATAGCCAAAGCGCCTTACATCGAAAAGCCCCCTGTCACCTATCTTAAGCTCAGGTATTACCAGAAGAGCCATAAAGCTAAGAGTCATGCAGGGCTCTGTGAGAGTAGAGCCGGCCGCCTTAATGGCATTGTTAATCATCTCATATTCAGTCGATAATGTATCTAAGTCCTTAGATGACATAATACCACCTATCTCCAGTTGAAGCGTCAGTATTGAGTTTCCGGGATCTGCCCATGCTATACCGCCCTTCATCTCTATTACAGCGTTAACTGCCTCTTTCAGAGCCATATCATCAGCTCCTACCGCAACTATGTTGTGGCTATCATGAGCCACCGATGATGCAAACGCGCCCCTCTTCAGGCCAAACCCGTTTATAAATGCCACCACAGGAGGAGCGTCTCTGTACCTATCCTTAACAACGATCTTCAGGATATCGTTCTCAACATCGATGAGAACCCTGCCATCTGCAACCGGTGGCCGGGCTGTGAGTTCACCGGTTACAAGAGAACCGTCTGAGGCCGCTATAACTCTTACAGTGCCGGCCCCTTCGACAGCAATTTCTTCACTCAGTATGGGAGAGCAGTTAAAGTTATTTCTGGCCTGGCACCCGGGTATGGTAAAGAGAGTTTCCCCGCCGCTGCATACAGCCTCACCCTCAATATAGGTCTCACTCACCCTTATCTCCCCGATATCATCCACGATTATAAAATCGGCCCTGTCACCCTGCCTCAGCAGGCCAACCGGAAGATTATAATGGAGCACCGGATTCAGCGATGCCGCACGGAGAACATCAAAGAGATCGTAACCCCTCTGCAGGAGGCGCTTCACCATAAGATTGATATGGCCTCTCTGCAGATCGTAGGGATGGAGGTCGTCACTGCAAAGCATGACACTGTCGGGAGACTCCTTCAACAGTGGATGCAGTGCCTCAAGATTTTTTGCGGCGCTGCCCTCCCTTATAAGAATCTTCATACCGGCAGCTATTTTCTCTCTCGCCTCGTCGATTGTCACACACTCATGGTCTGTTGTAATACCGGCAGAAACATATCTGAGCAGATCATCTCCGGTAAGGCCGGGAGCGTGGCCGTCAACCGGGACATCCCGCTTCAGCGCCTCTCCGATTTTCCCAATCAGCTCCGGATCATTTCCAAGTACACCAGGATAGTTCATAACCTCAGAAAGGAGTCCTACACCAGGCATATCGAGAAGAAGTGCGACATCGTTTACCCCAATCGAAGCCCCCGATGTCTCGAAGTTTGTGGCAGGGACTGATGAAGGGGCGCCAAACATATATTTCAACGGCACCGTCGCAGCATTGCCAACCATAAATTCCACACCCTCACGCCCCAAAACATTGGCTATCTCATGCGGATCTGCAACCGCAGCCACGGTTCCGTGCCTAATAGCACTACGGGCAAACATGGCAGGGGTAACCATCGAACTCTCTATATGTATATGGGCGTCTGTAAACCCCGGCATGATATAGCGCTTTTCGGCATGCTCTACCCTCTCAACAGATAAAATGGTGCGGCCTTCAATCCTGATTTTTGCAGGATATAGAGACCTCTGGTGAAGGTCAACAAGCTGTCCGGAAATTTCCATGGCGAATAAATAGCGTTTAGATATATACCACACCCGGCACCGGGAGGGCCAGTGATACTGTACAAATGTATAACTTTTTTCGGGCTTCATCCCCGCAGTGAGGCGGCGCAGCGATAAAGGGTGCAAGGGGGAGGGGGATAAATGGGGAAGGCAGGGGGGGGGCAGGAGAGGTGTCAGGACCAGACAAAGCAGGTGGCCGGGGATGCTTTGGCGAGAGGCTCGGCGATAGTTTAAGGAAAGGCGGCGAGGGGTTAAAGAGGGAAAGTGGCTGGTGGGAAGGTATCAGGTAGAGGCGGAGGCTGATGACCGGGAGGTGCAGTTGAGCATGTAGCAGGCAGGAAACAAGACGGAGACCGATAAATGGCTAAAGGCGTGAGGTGGGGCGATGACATAAGGCGAAGCGGTGGAAAGTGCGGTGATACATCAGGAGCAGGGGCGAAAAACGGATCAGGTGGGCGGGGCGACGGCGGGGGCAGAAGCAAAAAATAATTTTTGATTTTAATGTTCCACGTGGAACATTCGTCAGAAATAAGAATTATAAAAATAATTTTTTGATAATGTTCTTCGGCCCTCGTTTCTCGTTATTCTTTTCTCGCTCTTCGCTTCTGTTTCTCCCTCTTCGTATCTCGATCTTCGCTCCTTAGCTCTGGCATAACTCTTCTTGCTCCCAGTTTAATTAGAAAGCTTCCAGAGTACAGCAAACCATGTACGGCCGAAACCCTGATACCTGTACTCTGAACCGGGAACCAGGAACGAGGAACGAAGAACCAGGAACGAAGAACGGAGAACCCTGAACCGGGAACGAAGAACCAGGAACGAAGAACCATGAACCAGGAACGAAGAACCAGGAAC
>SLNP01000105.1 GCA_007132995.1 Bacteroidales bacterium
AGCTGACAGCTGATTTTGAAAAAGCCCGATTAATGCTACCTTTACTCATTGAAACTGAGGCATAGAGTGGCCGCGACAAACCCTGTGTATGATAGCAAGAATCCGTAAACTGTTTAATCCTGAACTTTTTCAGGGCAACCTCAACAGAGGTAACTACTTTGAGGGGTGGTACTTCAAGAATGTATCACCATCTCTTGAAGAGGCAGTAGCATTTATTCCGGGAGTCTCAATATCAAATGACCCTCACTCCTTTATTCTCTATATAGATGGCACCACAGGCGAAACAGAGAGTTTCAGATATCCCCTGTCGCAATTCACGGCCGATCCGAAAAAATTCAGGGTCACCATAGGAGACTCATTCTTTTCACGCGATGAGATATCCCTTAATATTGAGAATGAGCGTTTCAATATAGAGGGCTCGCTAAAATACCGCGACCACATTCTCTTCCCCCGTACACTTCTCACCCCCGGCATAATGGGGTGGTACAGCTATGTGCCGGGAATGGAGTGTAACCACGGTGTGGTTTCGCTGAACAACACCATCGGGGGAGTGCTCTCAATTAACGGAACCGACACACAGTTTACAGGCGGCAAGGGCTATATAGAGAAAGATTGGGGTGTATCTTTCCCTGAGTCACACATATGGCTGCAGTGCAACAACTTCGACAGGCCGGATGTCTCGCTTATGTTCTCAATAGCAAAAATACCGTGGCGTGGCAAATTTTTTATGGGACTCATCGGCTTCCTCACTCAGGAGGGTCAAACCGAACTATTTGCATCATATAACAGGAGCCGGGTTACCACCCTGAAGATGCTGAATGACGATGAAACCCTCCTGGAGGTTGAGAGGGGCAGGCGTAAGTTGTCGGTCAAAATCAAAAAAGCCCTGTCAGGCGTTCTGGCTGCCCCAAAGATGGGCTCCATGACACGATCACTTAAAGAGAGCATTAGCAGCGAAATTGATGTTGAGTACAGAGACAAGAGTGGGAAAATAACTAAACTGCAGGGCCAAAGGGCCGGATATGAGGAGGATGAAAAGATATTTGACTACTTCCCCGAAACAATATAGTTATGCGTGCCATCACCAGATTCACAGCCAGCCAGGAGCCAGTGGTTATTTTCTGGTTCAGGAGAGACCTCAGAACAGAAGATAACAGAGGGCTGGCAAAAGCTGCCGGGTCGGGACATAGGGTGTTGCCCCTGTTTGTATTTGACACCGATATTCTGGACCGTTTTGATAAAGACCACCCTGCAGTAACTGTTATGTGCAAATCGCTTGCTGACCTCGACAGTCAGATCCGTAAAGCCGGTTCGGCACTGATAGCATTTATTGGAACAACCGCAAAAGTGATTCAGCACCTTGTTAAGAGCCTCAATGTTTCAGCGGTATACGCAAACGAAGACTTCGAGCCGGAAGGCAAAAGAGTTGAGGGGGAGGTGAGAGATGTTCTGAGAGATGCGGGAGTACCCCTGCACCTTTCGACAGACCATCTGATATTCCGCCCCGGCAAAATAGTTAAAGATGACGGCACACCCTACCGCGTATATGGACATTTCAGGAGAAGATGGCTTAAGGCTTTTGAATCAGAGGCCATGTCACCCACACGAGAGATGACGGAGGCGAGATGGTTCAAACCTGTTGATGCCGGCATTACCAGGTTTACTCCAAAGATTGCCGGGTTTCAGGAGGCCAATACAGTTATTACTGACCCACTGCTAAACAGAGAGAGGCTGCTGCAGTACCAAAACAGGCGAGATTACCCCGCTGCCGACGGCACAACCAGGGCTGGTCAATCTCTCAGATTCGGAACCATAAGCATCAGAAAGATTACCGGACTGGCTTCCAGATACTCCAAAACACTGCTCGACGAACTGATATGGAGGGAGTTCTTTATGAATATACTCTTCCACTTTCCGCATGCAGAAAGCGGGAGTTTCAAGCAGGGGTATAGTTCTATCAGATGGCGTAACAGTGAAGATCACTTTATGAGGTGGTGCGAGGGCACTACCGGGTTTCCCCTTGTAGACGCCGGAATGCGGGAGCTTAAAGAGACCGGATATATGCATAACAGGGTGAGAATGATTACAGCCAGCTTCCTTACCAAAAATCTGCTCACCGACTGGCAATGGGGTGAGGCCTGGTTTGCCTCGCGCCTTAGTGACTTCGAGCTCTCTTCAAACAACGGCAACTGGCAATGGGTAGCAGGGACCGGATGCGATGCCGCGCCCTACTTCCGGGTCTTCTCGCCCGCAGCGCAACAGATAAAATTTGACCGAAGGGGCGAATACACTTCAAAATGGGTTCCGGAAGCCGGAAGCGACAGCTATCCGGCGCCGATTATTGATGAGAAGCAGACCAGAAAAGCGGCCGTTGAGGCCTACAGAGAGGCCCTGTCAAAATACAAGGGAGAGAGGAGTAATAGCAGAGAATAGAGAAGACCCGGGTGCAACCATATCATGAATATATGGAGAGTGCTGAGCGAAACAGATCAGAGAGCGAGATGCTGAAGAGTTGTAGAGCCAATATGGATGTTGGCGCGGTTAGGGTTCATCCCTTCTCTCTCAGCCGGGTTATTGCAATATTATCGGCTGCTATAATATCATTATCAGCCTTTAAAGTTAGCGGCCAGGATCTGATGGGGCCACACCCCTACATAAAGGCAGAGATTATCTTCGGCGGTGACCTTATGGGTCACGGCATGCAGATAGCGGCGGCGAAAGATGAGACAACAGGCACCTACAGCTACCAGAGGGTGTTCAGGCACATAGCTCCAATACTTATGAGTCATGATGCTGCAGTGGCCAATCTGGAGGTGACACTGGCAGGAGCACCCTACACCGGATATCCCCTCTTCAGTTCGCCCGTAGCCTTTGCAGAGGCAGCACGCGACGCGGGTATCGGGGTGCTGACGACAGCCAACAATCATGCAGTAGACAGGGGCCTTCAGGGTATCAGGAGTACCATTAAGAGCCTTGACAGTCTCTCTGTTAAACATACCGGAACATACAGCGATGCAGCAGACCGGGCCGCCAGAGTGCCCCTGGTTGTGGAAGCGGGTGGGTTGAGCCTGGCTCTTCTCAGCTATACATACGGCACCAACGGGATACCGGTTCCCGAACCGGCAGTGGTCAATCTCATCGACAGGGAGCTAATAGCGGCCGATATAGAGAGGGCAAAGAAGATGGAGTGTGACGCAATAGTGGCGTTCATGCATTGGGGAAGAGAGTACGACACAATGCCCTCTCCCTTCCAGAAAGAACTTGCAGAGTGGCTCTTCGCCGAAGGTGCCGATATAATAATAGGCTCGCATCCTCATGTAATACAACCAGTTGAACACATACGCTCTGCCGGCAGCGGAAGAGACAGGCTGGTGGCATATTCGCTCGGAAACCTGGTTTCGAACCAGAGATGGAGACGGACCGACGGGGGTATGCTCCTGTCTATAAGGCTCTCTGTATACGGAGATCAACTGATTATCGAGAGGGCCGGTTATATACTTACATGGGTGCACACCCCCCTGAGCAGTAGAGGAAGAAGGGAGTTTGAAATAGTTCCGGCTGCACACTTTGAAAAGCATTTTGAATTGATCGGAGATAGTTCGCAATACAATCAGATGAGGCTCTTTATCAACGATTCAAGAAGATTTATGGGCAGTAACGCCAAATCTATTGATGAGCTTCGCGGTGAGAGACTTGAGA
This sequence comes from Bacteroidales bacterium, assembly GCA_007132995.1. Taxonomy (GTDB): domain Bacteria; phylum Bacteroidota; class Bacteroidia; order Bacteroidales; family VadinHA17; genus SLNP01. Next base: position 3,700 of record SLNP01000105.1, read on the forward strand.
TGATTCTGCCCTGCAGGTAAAAAGGTGATTATCCTCTCCTTAATAAACTGTTTTACTGGTTTATTGTACGGAAAGTATTAGCTTTGCAACAATATGCTGCGATTTAGCGACAGCCCTGTAATCATATAAGAGTAAAAGTTTTACATCACGATATGGATTTTGACTACAACACACAGAGAGCAAAAATGGCTCTGCCGGAGTACGGCAGGAATGTCCAGAAAATGGTCGATCACGCCAAAACGATAAAAGACCGCCAGGAGAGAAACAGGGCGGCTCAGACAATCATACAGGTAATGGGTAACCTCAACCCCCACCTGCGCGATCAGGGTGACTTCAAGCACAAGCTGTGGGATCATCTTGCAATTATGTCAGATTTTGAACTCGACATCGACTCCCCCTACCCCACCCCGGAGCCCTCTACTCTTAAGGAGAAGCCTGCAAGGGTGCCATATATGCAGGGAACCATAAAGTATCCCCATTACGGAAGAATTGCCCAATCTATGATTATAGAGCTTATGGCTATGGAGGATGGCAGTGAAAAAGACCTTATGATAGTTATGGTGCTTAACCATATGAAGAGGTCTTCCGTTACATGGAACAAGTCGGCGGTGAGCGACGAAGTAATAATCAACGACTTCCGCGATCTGTCATTCAACAAGATAGAGGTACCCCCGGGAATTAAGCTTATCGGCACAAAAGATCTGCTGCAGCCAACGGTTAAGAAGAGGCCTCAACAACAGACAGCTGCCAGACAGCAGCATCAACAGCAACTGAAGAAAAAGAGACAGCAGACAAAACAGCCCCAGAAGAAGCGGACTCAGGGGAATAATTAAGACCGGTTATGGGCAGCTTTGTTGTTCAGGGAGGAAGGGAGCTTAGTGGCCACATAGTACCTCAGGGTGCGAAAAATGAAGCGCTTCAGGTAGTTTGTGCCACCCTGCTTACACCCGAAAGGGTTACCATTAAGAACATTCCCGATATTGCAGATGTAAGAAACCTTATAGCACTGCTGGAGATGATCGGTGTAAAGATTGAGAGGCACTCCGCATCAGAGATCTCTTTTGAAGCCTCCAATCCCGACCTATCTGTAATGCGGTCGGAGAGATTCCATAAAGCAGGCTCGTCGCTCCGCGGATCGGTTATGCTCCTTGGCCCTATGCTGGCAAGATTCAGAGAGGCTGTACTCTCAAGGCCCGGCGGCGACAAAATAGGTCGCCGTAAAATTGACACCCACCTTGATGGCTTCCGAAAACTTGGGGCTAATTTCAGCTATGATAACAGTAGCGGCCTTTTCAGAGGAAGCTGTAAAGGGCTTACCGGAAATTATCTCCATCTTGATGAAGCATCAGTAACCGGTACCGCTAACCTAATAATGGCAGCGGTGCTGGCAGAGGGAAAAACCACCATCTACAACGCCGCCTGTGAACCCTATATTCAGCAGCTATGCCGTATGCTTATCTCAATGGGAGCCAAAATAACGGGGACCGGTTCTAACCTTCTCTATATTGAGGGCGTCAGCGAACTGAGCGGATGCTGCCACACCATCCTGCCCGATATGATAGAGATAGGATCATTCATAGGAATGGCAGCCATGACCAACTCTGAAATCACTATAAAGGATGTCGGATATGACCACCTTGGTATCATTCCTCACTCTTTCAGAAGGCTGGGCATAAAGCTTGAAAGAGTAGGTGATGACATATACATTCCCAGGCAGGGCAATTACGAGATAGAGACATTTATGGATGGCTCCATTATGACCATCTCCGATGCCATATGGCCGGGCCTTACGCCCGATCTGCTGAGCGTACTGCTTGTTACGGCAATACAGGCAAAAGGGGCGGTGCTGATACATCAGAAGATGTTTGAGAGCAGGCTTTTCTTTGTCGACAAGCTGCTCGATATGGGTGCACAGATTATTCTTTGCGATCCGCACCGGGCTACCGTTATAGGGCATGACCGTAAAATAAGGCTGCGTGGTACAACAATGGTATCACCCGACATCAGGGCCGGAGTCGCGCTTCTTATTGCAGCCATGTCTGCCGAGGGAGAAAGCACCATACACAACATAGAGCAGATTGACAGGGGATACCAGAATATAGACCAGAGGTTGAATGCCCTTGGGGCTTCTATTGAGAGAGTCGGATAGGCCCGTATATCTCATCCCCCCATACACGCAAATTAGGTGCTGAACAGTAAATGGTCGCTTAATGTGATGAAATAATGGAGACAAAAAAATTCAACGAAATTACACGCATCCCGCTTGCCCCTCTCAACACGCCGGTAGAGCCGCTTGAAAGGTTAACAGCCTCAATTAAGGGGGCGCCGAATCTCTTTATTAAGAGAGATGATTTTATAGGGCCTCTGGTGTGGGGAAATAAGCTTCGCAAGCTTGAGTACTCTTTCGGTGCTGCCAAAGAGGCGGGAGCCGATGTTGTGATAACATGCGGTGCGGTGCAGTCCAACCATGCACGCACAACCTCAATGGTTGCCAGAAGGCTGGGGATAGAGTCTCTTCTGGTACTCAATGGTGTCGAGCCTGAAACAGCCCGGGCCAACTACCTTATCAGTAAGATGATGGCGTCTAAAATATTGATAGTTCCGGATAAAGATGACCGCCAGCCGGCAATGGAAGAGGCCGCCAAAGAGTACAGAGGCAGTGGAAGAAATCCCTTTATAATACCCCTGGGAGCATCAGACATGTACGGAACCCCGGGCTTCGTGAGGGCAATGATCGAACTCAGGCAGCAGCAGGAGAGTGCCGGGATCAGATTTTCCCACATAGTTGTATCTTCTTCATCGGGAGGAACCCAGGGGGGAATGGAGGCGGGAAAACGGATAGCTGTAATGCAGGATATTGATATAATCGGGATAAGTGCAGACGAGAGTTGCTCCGGCCTCTGCAAAAATGTTGTCAGGGCGGCCAACCCGATACTACAGATGACCGGTTTTGATACAATTAACGACAGCGACCTCTTCGTCGATGACAGATTCACCGGCAGTGAGTACGGGAAGCCGACAGCCGAGTCTGAAAAGGCGGCAGAGCTGTTTCTGACTCATGAAGGGATACTTCTCGACCATACCTATACTGCCAAAGCCGCGGCCGGTATGCTGAAGCTGATAGAAGAGGGGCGATTCTCAGAGAGAGATAATGTCCTTTTCTGGCACACCGGAGGGTTGCTGAATCTTTTCTGAAAAAAGATGATCTATCCCGTCTGTCCCTGAAAGACCGTTAACAGCCTGTTAAACGGTAGTGGCCACATTCGGATATATTCACTGTCATTTTGTCGTTCAGTACTCTGTGGCAGGCCTTTTGCCCTGACTACTGTTCACAATTTTGATAATTACCAGATGTGAGGATACTATTTGAAAGATAAAGAGGTTTGCTATGACCGCGAAAAAGGAGAACAAGAGAGAGAAAACCCGCAAAGAGGCTGATAAAGAGCGGGCAGCAGAGAGAGATGTCCGGAAGGAACAGGACAACACCGCAGAGCAGGGAGAGGCAGATAACAGCGATGACCGGGGTGAGAGCCAAAGGTGCGGAGAGGAGAAAGGTGAAGCTGCTGACACCATGACACAGGAGAGTAGAGCCACGGAGGAAAAACTGGCAGAGATGCAAGACCGTTACCTCAGGTTGTCGGCAGAGTTTGACAACTACAGGAAGCGGACACTTAAGGAGAAAATGGAACTCTCAAGAATAGCAAGTGAATCTCTGCTTCTTGAGCTGCTGCCGGTAATGGATGACATTGAGAGGGGCATGACTCTTATAGCAGAAAGTTCTGAAAACCCGTCAGATGCATTGAAAGAGGGTGTCAAATTAATATATTCAAAGTTGAAGGGCTTTCTTGAGAAGAATGGTGTCAGAGAGATCGAGGCGATAAACAGAGAATTCGATGTAGACATGCATGACGCCGTTACGAAGATTCCTGTAGAGGATAGTAAAATGAAGGGCAGGGTTGTCGATGTTGTTCAAAAAGGGTATACATTGAACGACAGGGTGATTAGATTCAGTAAAGTGGTAATCGGAGAATAATTGGCAGAGAGGAGCTCAGGATGGAGAAGAGGGATTATTACGAGGTACTTGGGGTATCGAAGAGTGCAGGCAAGGAGGAGATCAAAAAGGCCTACCGCAAACAGGCCCTTAAGTATCATCCCGATAAGAATCCGGGCAGCAGTGAAGCGGAAGAGAAGTTCAAGGAGGCTGCTGAGGCATACGAGGTTCTGAGTAATGATGAGAAGAGAGCCAGATATGATCGCTACGGCCATGCAGGAGTAAGGGGCAGCGGACAGGAGTATCATGGCGGAGGCATGTCGATGGAAGATATATTCTCCTCGTTCGGGGATATATTTGGAGACGCCTTCGCAGGTTTCGGCGGATTTGGAGGCAGCCATAGGGGAGGCAGAAGGGTAAATAAAGGCTCAAACATCCGTGTAAAGGTTAAGCTATCACTCAAAGAGATAGCAAACGGTGCCGAAAAGAAGATGAAGGTGAAGAAGTACATCACCTGTAACAGCTGTGGCGGCAATGGTGCGGCTGACTCCAACAGCATTACCACCTGCAGCACCTGTAATGGTTCAGGAACAGTAACAAGGGTCACCAACACATTTCTGGGGCAGATGCAGACACAGTCGGGATGCCCGTCTTGCGGCGGAGAGGGGAGTTCTATAACCCGAAAATGCACATCCTGCTACGGAGAGGGCATAGTGAAAGGCGAAGAGGTTATACGGATCAAGATACCGGCCGGTGTTGGCAAAGGAATGCAGATGACAGTTAGCGGCAAAGGTAACGCGGCCCGCCGCGGCGGAGTCAACGGAGATCTGCTGGTTGTTATTGATGAGGAGGAACACGACGATCTTATAAGAGAGGGTAACGATCTTATATACAACCTATACATAAGCATCCCTGACGCCATACTGGGAACCGCAGCCGAAATACCCGCGGTAGAGGGCAAGGTGAAAATAAAGATAGAGCCCGGAACACAGCCCGGAAAGATACTTAGGTTAAGAGGCAAGGGGTTGCCTGATGTTAATGGCTACGGCAACGGTGACCTCCTTGTAAATGTCTCGGTCTGGGTTCCCCGAAAAATCAGCAAAGAAGAGGAGAAAACAGTAGGCAAGCTCAAAGACTATGAGTCATTTACCCCTGCACCAGACAAGGGAGACCGCTCCTTTTTCGAAAGAATGAGAAACTACTTTGATTAGACCGCGTGTAGAGGAAAAAGAGTACTTTTACACTCTTGTTAAAGCTGCTGAAGCAACAAACGCAAAACCTGTATGGAACACAGACTATTGGAGGCAACCAGAATATCAAAGAGGTTTGGCAGCCATCAGGCACTTGACAATGTCTCTCTGTCGGTTCGGCGAGGCTCTGTTTACGGGCTTCTGGGGCCAAACGGTGCCGGGAAAACCACGCTGATAAGAATTGTAAACCAGATAACCGGCCCCGATAGTGGCGAGATACTCTTCAACGGCAGGAGGCTGACACTGTCAGACACCACCAATGTGGGTTATCTTCCCGAAGAGAGAGGCCTTTACAAAAAGATGAAGGTGGGCGAACACCTTATTTATCTGGCCCGGCTTAAGGGTCTTACCAGAAATGAGGCGGTAAAGAGAATGAAGTTCTGGTTCAAAAGACTCGATATAGGAGAGTGGCACAATAAGAAGATAGAGGAGCTTTCAAAGGGTATGCAGCAGAAGGCACAGTTCATCTCAACAGTAATACACAACCCATCGCTGCTAATATTTGATGAGCCATTCAGTGGCTTTGATCCGGTTAATGCCGGAATAATTAAGGGTGAGATACTGAGGCTACGGGATGAAGGGGCAACGGTGATTTTTTCAACCCACAACATGTCGTCGGTCGAAGAGCTCTGCAGTGAGATAACCCTTATCGACAAGGCCAAAACCATTCTGGAGGGAGATGTCGGTGAGATACGCAACAGATGGGCCGGCGATGAGTATGAACTTCTGCTTGAGGGGAGCCCTGACCTTGATGACAACAACATCTTCTCTATCACCTCAAAAAAGAGAGAGAATGGCAATCTCCGGGTAGCCATGACGGCATCTGACGGGGTAACAACCAACGATATTCTAGGCACGGTTGCCCGCAGCGCCATGATAATCTCATTTAACCGCTCACTGCCCTCAATGAACGATATTTTTATAAGAGTGGTAGAGTCAAAAGGTAATAAAACGGCAAATACCGCACAGAGAGATGAGTAAGATTTCGGTCATTATACAGAGAGAGTATATCTCGCGGGTCAGGAAGAGGTCTTTTATCATTATGACCATTCTGACGCCACTGCTAATTGTCGCCATAGTCACCATTCCTGTACTGATAGCCACCACCAGTACAGAGAGGGAGCGAACCATCGCCGTTATAGAAGATGGGTCAGATCTTTTCAGAACGGTATTTCCCGAAGATGGGGCCACCAAATTTGAGTACCTCGAAAATGTCAGGCTCGCTGATATCAAAGAGGAGTTCTCAGAGGCCGGATATTACGGCATATTACATTTATCGCCGGTTATAGCCACGGTACCAAGCGGTGCACAGCTTATTACTAAAAAACAGCCGCCTATAGGTGTTGTCGATCAGATAAACCGCATACTCGAACAGGAGATTGAACGCCAGAAACTTCTTAGCTACGACATAGAAAATCTTGAACAGATTTTGCGATCTGTGCGAACGAGGGTCTCTGTTCAAACCATACTTATTGATGAGACAGGTGTTACCAGAGAGTCACGCACCGAGATATCAATGGCTCTGGCATATATCTTTGGCTTTCTGATGTACATGCTTGTACTTGTATTCGGATCTCAGGTTATGCGGGGTGTTATTGAAGAGAAGACCAGCAGGGTTGTTGAGGTAATTGTCTCGTCCGTTAAGCCTGTACAGCTCATGATGGGCAAAATAGTCGGCATCGGAATGGTAGGGGTGACACAGTTTATGCTATGGATATCCATAATCGTTCTGTTTGTTGTGGTAGGAGCTCAGTTTCTTAACAGCTCCGGGGTAATGGAGTCCCTTTACGAATCGGCACCTTCGAACATAATGGAAGTAGCCGAACAGGCCAGGCAGGAGAGTGAGGCTGATGTTGCACAACCGGCGGTAGCACCGGGTATTGCATCTCTTCTTAGGAACCTCCTCTCAGTTGACTGGATAGGTACCCTTGCCCTCTTCCTCTTCTACTTCCTTACCGGGTATCTGCTCTACGCCTCAATATTTGCAGCGATAGGTTCTGCCGTTGACAATGAGACCGATACCCAGCAGTTTATGATACCGGTAACCATACCTATCATGCTGGGGCTATTTGTGATGCTTGCCACGCTTCAGGATCCGGAGAGCCCTCTCACCTTCTGGTTCTCAATGATACCACTCACATCGCCCATTGTGATGATGGCCAGGGTACCATTCGGTGTTCCGGGATGGGAGCTTGCTCTCTCAATGGTTCTGATGGTGGGCAACTTCCTGCTATTTGTGTGGCTGGCAGCCAAAATATATCGTACCGGAATATTGATGTACGGCAAAAAGAGCTCTTACAGAGAGCTGTGGCGCTGGATGAGATATAAATAGGAGGCACTGCTTCCCAATAATTGCAGAAAAAGCCAAGGAGTATGCCAAAGATACTAGTAATAGACGACGAGAAGGCTATAAGGAATACCCTGAAAGAGGTTCTGGAGTATGAGAATCACGAGGTCGATATTGCAGAGGATGGAACCGCTGGGCTGAAGATGTTCGATGCATCCAGCTATGAGATAGTTTTATGCGACATTAAGATGCCCAAGGTTGACGGCCTTGAGGTTCTTACCCGGATAGTGGAGTCAGATCCTGATATGCCTGTTGTTATGATCTCGGGTCATGGCAACATAGATACCGCCGTAGAGGCAATAAAGAAGGGTGCCTTTGATTTTATTGAGAAACCTCTTGACCTTAACCGGGTTCTTATAACAATACGGAACGCCCTCGATAAATCTACACTTGTAAGCCAGACAAAAAACCTTCGTAAAAAGGTAAGCAAAAAATTTGAAATAGTTGGAGAATCGCCTGCCATCATGAGGGTAAAGGAGATGATAGACCGTATTGCCCCGACCGAGGCGAGGGTCCTGATAACCGGCGATAATGGCACAGGCAAAGAGCTGGTTGCCCATCAGATACACGAGAAGAGCCAGAGAGCAAAAGGGCCCTTTGTTGAGGTAAATTGCGCAGCAATACCTTCCGAATTAATTGAAAGTGAACTATTTGGCCACGAAAAAGGATCTTTCACCTCGGCCATAAAGCAGCGAATAGGGAAATTTGAGCAGGCCTGCGGCGGAACCATCTTTCTTGACGAGATAGGCGATATGAGCCTTCCTGCCCAGGCCAAAGTGTTAAGAGCTCTTCAGGAGAGCAGAATAAGCAGAGTCGGATCAGACAAGAATATAAAGGTAGATGTGAGGGTTATTGCCGCAACCAACAAGAATATTGCTCATGAGATAGAGAGCAAGCGATTCAGGGAAGATCTCTATCACCGTCTGAGCGTAATATTGATACATGTACCCACGCTCAACGAGCGCATTGAAGATATACCTCTGCTGGCCGACCACTTTAACAATCTCATCTGTTCTGAATATGGTATGAGCAGTAAAAAGATCACCGACGACGCCATTAAAGAGCTGAAGAGTATTGAGTGGACAGGTAACATACGGGAATTCAGAAATGTACTTGAAAGACTCATAATTTTATGCCGCAATGAGATTACCGGCAAAGATGTAAAGACCTATGCCAGACCGGTAATGGCCACAGGAAAAGAGAGTTAACTCATTTTAAAACAGCGGCACAATCCCAACACCATTTAACTGTAATTAACCGCACAAAGAGAGGTCTCCCTCTCCTATTTGTGCTATTATTGCCTCTGTTTTTTCTGCGGCATACCAACAAAAACAGCTACTCTGGGTTATCGTCTAAGCAGAGAGTGATCTTTTTTCTGCCGGTTTCCGCACAATGTATTCAAAGATAATACTTTACAGATATGCGCTATACTATTGTTGCCCTTTTAGTTCTATTTCACGCCACTATTGCCCTAAATGCACAATCGCCCGGCGAAACAGATGTTGCCGCTACAACCGACAGTGCGGTGGCTGAGGTTCTGTCAAGAAGCGATGCCCTGAATATATTCCTCGATTGCGACAGGTGCGACAGAACCTATCTGCGCGAGACAATAGATTTTGTCAACTATGTAAATGATCGCAACGACGCTGATGTCTTTGTTATGATGACACGCCGCAACACAGGCAGCGGCGGCACTGAACATATTATATCACTCAGCGGCCTTGGCGATTACGAGGGCATGAATGACACCCTCTTCTACTTCTCGGGGCCCGGCGATCCGGGCGATCAGACCCGCCGGGGTCAGGCCACCATGTTGTCGATCGGGCTTATGCGTTTTGTCGCCCGCACTCCGCTTGCTCAACACATAAACATTAGCTATGTAGATCCTATTCAGAGAGCTGAAGGGAGGGGAAGGAGGCGAGAGGCTGCTTCGGCAAGGGTAGTGGAGGATGATCCGTGGAACAGCTGGGTTTTTAGAATATCGGCACGGGGGTCGTACGACAAAAATGAGGTCAACGAAAATATCAATATCAACAGCAGCTTTAGTGCAGACCGGATAACACCTGAGTGGAAGAGCGAATATGATGCAAACTTCAGTCACCGGCAGCGAAATATATACTCTGACGGCGAGGTGTTCCGTTTCCCCAGAAAATCGTGGAGCATGGGTACGCTTCAGGTCAAGAGTCTTGGCTCTCATTTTTCAGCAGGGGGCAGGGCCTCCATTTCCAGTTCCTCTTATGGTAACACAAGATTATCTGTGGGTGTTCACCCAACAATAGAGTACAACATATACCCCTACAGTGAGTCGTTCATGCGGCAGATAAGAGTACAGTATCAGATTCGTGTCAACTACTACGACTACATGAACAGGACTATTTACCAGGTAGATGAAGAGACCCTTTTTCGCCAGCAGCTATCAGTTGCCGCATCATTTAACCAGCCCTGGGGTTCCAGCAGCTTTAGCATCAGGGGAAATCATATACTTAACGACCCCTCATTCTGGAGCTTCAATATGCGTGGAAATGTGAGCTGGCGGGTGTACAGAGGCCTCTCAGTCAACTTTAATGCCAGCGCCTCAATCAACAGGGATGACAGAGACATTCCCCTTGGTGAAGCATCGCTTGAAGATGTGCTGGCGCAGATACGAAGAATAAATTCGGCCTACTCATATAGCGCCTCTTTTGGCCTCTCCTACTCGTTCGGATCTATATACAACAATGTTGTAAACCCGCGATTTACCGGCAGATAGCAAGTCGATATTCCATTCTTACTATAATTATTTCGAAGGGGCAGTAAGGTGGTGCGCCCAAAGAGATCATAACAGGCAAGCTACGGTTAAGTCCGGGCAGAAAGAGCCACTCTGACGGATGGGTGTAGCGATGCATGGTCATCAGGGTATCGGGCATATGAACTATATATGCAGAGAGCCTGTTCCCCCTTTAAACATAATAGTGTAAGTTTGTATGGTCTAATAAGAGATTGTTATGCACCGAAACGAAAAAGATCTGGCGGGTGAGCTCAGGGTTCCATCAGAAGCCCTTTACGGAATTCATTCGCTCCGGGCAAGCCTCAACTTCCCTGTCGTATCGCCATTTCCCGAGAGCTGGTACAGGGCAATGGGTGTAGTAAAGCTCTCTTCCTACTCCGTCTACAGACGATTCAGGGATAGTGCCCAAAGAAGGTATCCCGGTTCACCGGGGGTTATGCACATAGATGATAAAATACTGGATGCCATAGAGGTATCTGCCGGAGAGGTTGCCGCCGGAGACCATTTTGAGCACTTTATAGTACCTGGGCTACAGGGGGGCGCCGGCACAAGTATAAACATGAATATCAATGAGATAATAGCCAATAGTGCCATTATAAGGCTGGGTGGCCGCCCGGGCGACTACACCCTTGCAGACCCTTTTGATCACTGCAACATATACCAATCTACCAACGATGTAGTCCCCACGGCTCTTACCATTGCCGCCATGAATCAGCTCAATACCCTGGCACTCTCAATTAACAACCTCAGGGGTTCGCTGGAAAAGGTTGAGAGAGAGCACCGCAACAGCCTGAGACCGGGATACACCCAGATGAAAGAGGCTCTGCCTTCGTCGTTCGGAACACTCTTCAGTACCTATAATGAGGCGCTTTCGCGAGACTGGTGGAGGGTCAGCAAGGCACTTGAGAGGGTCAGAACTATAAACATGGGGGGCGGAGCCACCGGAACCGGCCTTGCTATACCACGCTTCTACATTATGGAGATAGTACCGGAGCTTAGAAGGAGAACCGGACTACCCCTTTCGAGGAGCGAAAACCTGCCCGACGCCACATCTATGCTTGACAGATGGGTAGAGGTACATGCCATAGTTAAGGCTCATGCTGTAAATCTTGAGAAGATGGTGTCTGACCTGAGGCTTCTTGCATCTGACCTTCTATCGCCACCCCAGATAGAGCTGCCTGTCCGGCAAACGGGCAGTTCGGCAATGCCGGGCAAGGTAAACCCGGTAATACCGGAGTTTGTGATCTCTGCTACCCGTAAGGTATATGCCAACGACTCTCTCATAACCTCACTTGCGGCCATGGGTCAATTAGAGTTGAACGCCTATATCCCCTTGATAGGAGTATCTCTCCTTGAGAGCCTGAGCCTTCTTGAAGCATGCAATAAAAGTGCAGCCACAGGAATGATAGAGGGAATAGAAATTGCTTCGGGGGTTGCCTACGAGAGGGTAATAAGAAGCGGCACCATCACCACCGCACTCATCCCCTTTATAGGTTACAGAAGGGCATCAGAAATAGCAATTATGATGAGAGAGAAGAGTATTACAATATTTGAGGCCAACGAGATTGAGCGGTTTATGGAGAAGGAGAGGCTCGAGGCCGTTCTCACTCCGGCAAACCTCCTTAAACTGGGCTACTCGCTTAAAGAGCTTTAAAACAGGAAAGGAGAGACCGCATGAAAAGAGGTAGGGATAAGAAACCACATATCGGAATATACGGAAGGCGCAATAACGGAAAGAGTTCACTGATCAATGCCCTTGCCGGTCAGGATATCGCTATTGTATCCGACACCCCGGGCACAACAACCGATCCGGTCAAAAAATCGTTTGAGATAAGCGGGTTCGGGCCGGTAATTCTGATTGATACTGCCGGAATTGATGACGAAGGCGATCTGGGAGCCAAGCGCATTGAGAGAAGTCTGAGAACAATAGATACCATTGATCTGGCAGTGATGCTGGTTACCGGCGACAAATGGGGCAGCTATGAAGATGAACTTATTAAAGAGTTCGAAGAGGCAGACATACCATATATCATTGTATCGGGAAAGAGCGATCTGCAACCTCCCGGCAAAAAGATATCAGAAATTGCAACAGAGAGGAACGGAAAGAGGCCGGTCATATTCTCTCTATTCGACCAGAGTTCGGTTCAGCGACTGATAGAGGAGATCAGGATTTCGATTCCTGAGAGCTCGATGAAAAAGAGCACACTGCTGGGAGACCTTATATCGCAAGGAGATATAATACTGCTTATCACCCCCATAGATGTTGAGGCTCCTGAGGGGAGGCTTATTCTTCCCCAGGTTCAGGTTATCAGAGATATACTTGACAACGACGCCGTAGCTATTGTACTGAAGGAGCGGGAGGTTGACAGTTTCCTTAAAAACAGCGGCGTAAAACCCGCCCTTGCCGTTACCGATTCACAGATATTTGTCAAGGCAGACGCATCTGTGCCGGAAGATGTGCCACTTACCAGTTTCAGTATTCTTCTTGCCCGTGAGAAGGGCGATTTTGACAGCTACATAGCCGGAACTCCCGCTATATCAGGCCTCTCTGATGGAGACCGGGTTCTGCTTCTTGAGTCATGCACCCACCATGTTGCCTGCGACGACATAGGAAGAGTGAAGATACCCAGATGGCTGACATCATTTACCGGGAAAAATCTGGAATTCGATGTTGTTGCCGGTCTGGATAAAGTGCCCCGGCCTGTTACCGATTACTCTCTTGTTATACAGTGCGGCGGATGTATGATAACAGCCCGTCAGCTTCAGCAGAGAGTGAGAAAGGCTGTCAGGGCCGGTATACCGGTAACCAACTACGGTATGGCCATAGCCTGGGTACAGGGTATCTACAAGCGAGCTGTAGCTCCATTCCTCAAAGTAGAGACGGAAGAGACAGACTACCTCTGAATCAGGCCCGCGAAGAGAGCATAAAAGGTGTCTCTTATCTATAATAATGCTGACAGGAAGAGGCTCTTTCAACCACTCTTCAGGGCAGATAAGCCAGAATATCTCTGGCCGCACCCCGGCATAAGATGGGTACTATATCTGCTATTACCAAACCGGCATTTCACTCTCTTACAGGTATCTTAAGCCTCTGCCCTACCCTTATTCTGCCAGCATTGGATATATCATTGGCCCTCAATATATCGGTAACCGAAACTCCGTCAAACTTATTTGCTATATCCCATACAGTGTCACCGCTCCTTACAGTATAGTAGCTGTAGCTGCTGCTTCCGGCTACGACTCCGGTTGGTGGTGGTGGCCCCACCTCTGTCGCCTGCCTCTCATTACGGGGCTGAGCTCTTCCCGCCATAGCCTGCTTTTCGGCGAAGGTCATATTGTTGATATTGGTGAAGCGGCCTGCAACAGCCTCATCAACAAATACTGTTATGTCCTGACCGGCATATATTGTGTTTCTGACAATATTGTTCCAGTGACGCAGATCGGCTGCCCTTACTCCGAACCAGTCAGCAATATACCCCAGGTTATCTCCGCTCTGTACGCGGTAAGTAATACGCCTCTTCCCTTCAATATCGGGCGGAATATATTGCGTTCTGGCGGCAGCAGATGCCGGAGTCACTGTTGCCAGATAGACATTGGGTCTGTAGTTGGCTATAGAGTCCTGCTTCTCAATAAAGGAGGTAAGATATGGCATGGGCAACATCACAGGCATCGGCGAGGTACGGCCCGGAACAAGGCCGGTACGATACTGCGGATTGAGGGCCCTCAGAATATTGTAGGAGAGACCCGTTACAGCCTCTACCTGCCTGAGGTGTATGTCGCGGTTAACAATTACAGTATCGCGTGAAACCGGCATCTCAAGGGGAAGAGGGGTGATGTTGTGTTTGTGATGATAGTTCATCGCATACATAGCTGCTATATACTGGGGTATGTAGCCCCTTGTTTCACGGGGCAGCCGGTAGTAGATATCCCAGTAATATCTGCTGTTACCCGACCGTGCAATGGCCTTATTGACATTACCGGGGCCGCAGTTGTAGGCAGCCAGTGCCAGAAACCAGTCTCCGTAAGTATTATAAAGGTCTGAGAGGTATCTGGCTGCCGCATCGGTAGCCTTTACAGGATCGCGGCGTTCATCAACGACAGAGTTGATAGTAAGGCCGTACATTCTGCCTGTGCTATGCATAAACTGCCATAGACCGGTAGCTCCTGCCCTGGATACAGCATTGGGATTTAGTGCCGACTCAATTACTGCAATATATTTCAGCTCTGTAGGCAGTCCGTAAGAGTCGAAAATATCCTCAATCATAGGAAAGTAGTAGTTCCTCAGGCCAAGCATAACCCGGAAGTTGTCTGACCGCCTGTCGGTATAGACATGTATATGGTTTCTGATAATACTGTTATAGGGTAGCTGAAACACCGTATTAAGCCTTCCCAACCGGTCAATATATACCGAATCGTCAAAGTGACGGATAATACCGGTATCGCCCCCGGCATAATCAACATCTGCAAGCGCAAGCCTTACCTGCAGGGTATTAACGAGGCTATCCATATCCCTGAGCGATCTCACTATTCCGCTATCATCATCGCCAGATGCTGAAATGGATATCTGCGCTCCCAGCCGGCTGCCGGCAAGGGCAACCAATAAAGCAAGCATAAAGAGTGTAACTGTTCTCATAACTTCCGGTTAAAATGATTTCACTACCCTCAGGTTGAATGCGTATGAGGGCCCTGCAACCGACGCAAACTGCCGGGGGGCAATAGAGAGGCTAAGCTGCTCATCGATATCCCAATCTGAGAGGCTGGCATCGACAGTTGCATCTAGTATAGATATTAGATACCACGCGGCAACACCAATATATGAGAGGTCACGATACCTTTTAAAATAGTCGATCCTGTTTCTCAGCTGTTCACGCACCCACTGGGCCTGTGATGGTATATAGGTATCTGGGTGCAGAACGGGGTCATACATCTCCGGATCCATGCCCCTTACAACATCGAGATAGCTGTTTGTCTCAGGCACACCATCGGTAAAATCCTGATAGGCGGTCATGAATTTATTGAAATTGTTTGAATGGTAGTAGACGCTTACACCGAGAGCGGCGAACCCTGTATATACAACAGGTATTTTCCAGTACTTCTCATTGTATATCTGCCCCATACCGGGAAGGGCCGCGGCCAGCATGGTTGCCCTGTGAGGATCTTTGGCCATGGCGGCAATGGGGTCGGAAACCGTAGTGTCGGAAATCTCTGCACGCACTGTGTCCTGTGCTGCAAGGGTGCCGGACAGAAACAGGCTAATGGGCAGGAGAAGAGATATGACAAGTAGCTTCAGTTTCACCTTCGGTGCAACGGTTTGTTTCTGATAGTAAATGTGGCAAAAATATAATATTTCAGCCATTGAGCTTATCAAAGAGCTGAATTATGTGCTCCATCTCAGAGCTGTTACCAAACTGAATTACAATTTTGCCTTTCCCTTTCTCATTTACCCTTAAAGCCACATCTGTTGAGAAGAGTCCCTTCAGGTGCTCTTCAAGTTGACTGTATCCGGCGGTAATCTCTTTCCTCTTTTCTCTCTTTTGCGGATCTCGCACAGGCGGCGCGCCAATACGCCTAACCAGCTCTTCCGTCTGTCTGACAGATAGCTCCTCATCAACAATTTTATAGTAAGCCTCTATCTGTTCTTTGGGGTCATCTACGGTGATAAGGGTGCGTGCGTGCCCCATAGAGATCTGGCTGTTACGGATGCCAAGCTGTATTTCGGGTGGCAGTTTCAGTAGTCTGAGATAGTTGCTAATGGTAGACCTCTGCTTGCCCACACGCTCGCTAAGCTGGTCTTGTGTAAGGGTACACTCTTCCATAAGCCTTCTGTAGCTTATTGCTACCTCTATGGAGTCGAGATCTTCCCTCTGGATATTCTCTACCAGGGCGAGTTCAAGCATCGCCTGATCATCGGCGGTTCTGACAAACGCTGGCACCGTTTTGAGTCCCGCCATTTTGGCAGCCCTCAGTCTCCTTTCACCCGCTATAAGCTGGTATCTCCCTTCGCCGGCAGCTCTAACTGTAAGGGGTTGTACTATTCCGAGTTCCCTTACAGATGCGGCAAGTTCAGCAAGTGCCTCTTCATCGAAGCGGGTACGCGGTTGCCAGGGGTTTGCATCTATACGGTCAACAGGTATGTGGCTATCGGGTTCAACCTTCTTTTCGAGCTGCTCTTTCTCTGCGCCATCAATAAGGGCGCCCAGCCCCCTGCCAAGCGGTCTCTTCTTTGTCATATCACTAACTCTGTTTGCCAGACTCTTCACCGGCAGGAACCTCTCTCTTGTCAATAAGTTCCTTCGCCAGGTTTAAATAGTTAACAGTACCGCGCGAATCGGCATCATAAAGCAGCACCGGCTGACCATAGCTGGGTGCTTCCGATAACTTTATGTTGCGCTGTATGATGGTCTTGAACACCATATCGCCGAAGTGCTTGTTAACCTCTTCAACAACCTGGTTGGAGAGCCTCAGTCGCGAATCGTACATGGTAAGGAGGAATCCCTCTATCTCAAGATCCCTGTTCAGGTTACCCTGAATTATCTTTATGGTGTTTAGCAGCTTACCCAGCCCCTCGAGGGCAAAGTACTCACACTGCACTGGTATAATTACAGAATCGGACGCTGTAAGCGCATTGACAGTAAGCAACCCCAGAGAGGGAGAGCAGTCAATAAGAATATAGTCGTAATCATCCCGCACCTTTGCGAGCACACCCTTAAGAATCTTCTCACGACCATCGCGTTCAAGCATCTCAATCTCAGCTCCTACAAGATCAATATTAGATGGCACAATTTTAAGATTTGGCACTGTGGTATCTATGACAGCCTCTGAAAGATCTTTATCGTCAATAAGACAGTCATATATGGTGTTCCCTATCTCCTTCTGATCTACCCCCGTACCCGATGTAGCGTTGGCCTGCGGATCGGCATCCACGATCAACACCTTTCTGTCAAGCGCCGCCAGACTGGCTGCAAGGTTAATTGCAGTGGTTGTCTTGCCTACCCCCCCTTTCTGATTCGCCAACGCTATTGCTCTTCCCATATTCAAGCCACTTTTACGGTTAATTAGAGGGTCAAATTTACAACTTATGGCGATACCGTGCCGGATGGGCGGTTCTGTAATTACAAACATTTTTATTACGGTTATAAACATGTTATCAACATCGCATTGTTAATATCCTGGGTGCGCCTATGTGCCTCATGGTCAACCACTTTACACGCAACATATGGTCTATTGAGTATATTTGCGTAGTTTTGGGGCGAACAAAGACTTATGCCGGTGAGCGAAGACATAAATTGGTTTGTTATAGTTAATCCCAACGCGGGAAGAAGAAGGGGGTACAGAGACTGGCCGGTAATTGAGGCGTTGTTCAGATCTTACGGGCTGCCATTCGAGGTGGTCTTCACAGAGAGCAGGGGTCATGCAACAGATATTACCCGCGAGGCAATAGCAAGAGGGGTAAGGAATATCGCCGTTGCAGGAGGCGACGGCACCATGAACGAGGTTGTAAACGGCATATTCACCCAAAGTGAGGTAAGGTCAGAGAGCATAACCCTCGGAATGATAACAATTGGCACCGGCAATGACTGGGGCAGAATGTTTGATATACCCTCCGACTACAAGGGTGCAGTGGCGGTACTTAACAAATACAGGCGTTCGCTGACCGATGCCGGTGTAGCCGAATATGATACAGCAGGTGGCAGGGAGAGACGCTACTTTATAAACATTGCCGGGCTGGGTTTTGACGCTGTTGTTGTAAGACGCACAAACAGGGTAAAGGACAGGGGCCGCAGTAGCAAGGCGGTATATCTCTACAATCTGCTCAGAAGCCTACTCTTCTACCGACATACCCATACCGATGTAATAATAGATGGCCGGCTCATCTCCAATGAGACTTTTACGATAAGCCTCGGCATAGGGAAATACTCAGGAGGCGGCATGAAGCAGACCCCCAATGCCGTTCACGATGACGGACTGTTCGATATCACCATCATAAAGAGAATGCGTAAAGGAGAGATAATACGAAGCCTCAGGAGGCTTTATGACGGAACAATACTCGACCACCCCAAAATTGAGGGACATACCGGCCGCCACATAATAGTAAAAAGCAGACCGCCCATACACCTTGAAGCTGACGGCGAAACACTCGGATACTCACCTATAGAGTTCAGTATAATACCATCTGCCGTCAATGTAGTTCATAATGGCATAAAGTAAGAGGCTGTTATCTTATTATGATCATTAGAGGCTAACCAATTCTATTTCAAAAAGGTAGGGCCACCTTTTGCCGGTCACAAAAATACGCTCGTTTTCTGGATCCCACGCCACCCCGTTCAGCACATCATCTGTCTTATCGCCTATCAGAGAGGGGTCAATTATGCCCTCAAGGTCAATATAGGCAATCACCCTGCCACTGATAGGATCAATGCGGACAATCTTGTCTGTAAGAAATATATTGGCCCATATCTCTCCATTTATATACTCAAGCTCATTTATCTTGCTGACCGGTCCCTCATTATCATGCACCTCGACCGACGATATCAGGTTAAAGCCGTTTGGATCCATAAAATAGAGTCTGTTGGTGCCGTCACTCATAACAAGGCTATCGCCCATAGTTGTAAGCCCCCACCCCTCGGTATTGTAATAGAAGCGGCCAACCTCGCGGAATGTTTCAAGGTCATAGATAAACCCGGTGTTATGTGTCCATGTGAGCTGGTATATCCTGTTCTGATAAACAGTTATACCCTCACCGAAAAAACGATCATCAATTCTGTGCTTTCTGACCACCTCACCGCTCTCAAGATCTACTTTTCTCAGTGTTGACTCCCCCTCCAGGCCGGTACCCTCGTAAAGCCAGCCCTCATGATATAAGAGCCCCTGGGTATATGCCCGTGTGTCGTGTGGGAATCTGTTCACAACCCTGAAACGGTACCAGTCCGGCTCAATATCAGAGTTAAATGTAACCACCCTCGACACCGAGTGGGGTCTTTTCCCGTTGCTGAAGGCCACCAGTCTAACCTCCTTTAACCCTGTTATGCCGGTAAGGGCGGCCGGGATAACCGCTTCATTATGACCTCCTGCTATAGAGATAACAAGAGAACCGTCAAAGTAGAGATGAACCGAATCGGGAACAATATCGCCGACAGGCTCAAAGGCCACCTTAAGCGATCTGTTGGTAACCGATGTGGCCCTTTCGGCCGGCTCGGTAATTTTAATAATATCAACCGGGGCAGCCTGAAGCGCACCTTCTGCCGGGGGCACCGCCGGTCTATGCTCTCTCTCCCTGTTTGCATGGCCACACGATGCCGCCACCAGCATTATAAAAAAAAGGGAAGAGATAACACCTCTCCATAACAACCGGCATATCTTTGTCTCTATCATCACTTCACTATCTTTTTCTGAAAATATTCAACGGGTTCCACCTGTCAGATATTATCTTCCTTTCAGCCTCACGGGCATGCTCATCATATGGAAACAGCAGCTGCCACACCTCACTCCAGCCGGGAAATCCTCCTATATTCCTGTCATCTATAAAGATGTCAGCGTCTATCTTACGACTTATCTCATCGCTGAAAACCTCTTCAGGATAGCTCCTGTTTACAGCATAAAACTCAACCCCGTTACGACGGCAGTACTCAACAGCCTCTTCCAGCTCTTTACCGCTCCTGAAGGTCCAGAGTATAAGCAGGGCTCCTCTCTTCTGCATCTCTTTAAGGGTGCGGAAAGCGAAAAGGTTCTCTTTGCCTATATCAGGATAGCGGTGCTCAACGATCGTGCCATCGAAATCGACTGCTATCTTAATACCCCTGAGGCCTTCCATCTGTCACTCTTTGCGGTAAAGGTACTTTTTTTCAGCAAACCGGAAAAGCTGGCCGCTTCTAAAGAGGGGCTGCTACAACAGGCTGAAGGGGTTCATCTCTCTTAACTTTACCGGTTAACCGGCAATGAATACACGGGAAATAGTTTAATTTCGCAATAATAATATTATGCATACTTCTCTAATACGCTATATCGGACGGCCAGGCGGCCATATAGCAGAACGATGCTGCAGCGACCATGCCGATAGGGTTCTGCCTGGAGCTTCACTGCGCACAGGTGCAGAAAACCGATATGGTTTACTATGCAGGCAGGCTGCCCGGAGAAGAGAGCGTGCAGCGGGGATGAAAACCGGGAGGGCGAATGGCAGGCGGGCTGCCCGGAGAAGAGACCCTTGGCTGACACGGCAAGCCGGCCTTACCGTCCGTGGTGATGTTATGGCTGGCGGGAGCTGCCTGCCGGACAGCCCCGTAAAGAGATAGTTATTGGTTATAAACACTATATGTCGGGAAATTATGGTAAAGAGTATTCCTAACACATTGACTCTGATAAACCTGTCACTGGGTTTTCTGGCAGTAACAGCGCTTTTCAGGGGCGATATCGTAACGGCTGCATGGATGGTAGCAGCAGCCATGGCAGCAGATTTTCTTGACGGATTTGCTGCCAGAGTTCTTAAAGCAGAGTCTGAAACAGGGAGACAGATGGACAGTCTGGCAGATATTGTGAGCTTTGGTCTGGTGCCTGGACTAATGATATACTATCTTAAAATGAATGCTGCATCGGGTATTGCATGGCATGTTGAACCGGTAGGTATAAACTATGGCGGCATTAATGTCTACATATTCTCTATGCTGTTTCCTGTATGCGCTGCAATAAGGCTGGCCAGGTTCAACAGTGTGCCGCAAAAGAGCACACACTTCTCAGGTCTTCCGTCGCCGGCCGCTGCATTTATGATAGCGTCTGTTGTACTCGCGGCAAGATACGGCTACAGCGATTTTATTATGATGGTTGTCTCAAACCCTGTAGCGCTCAGCCTGCTGTCGCTTATAACGGCATTATTGATGGTTACACCGGTTAATATGCTCAGTCTTAAAGGGGTTTCCGGGGGAATAAGAGGCAGTATACCTCTATTTCTGCTGGCTGCAATAACCATTCTGCTGTTTATACTGCTTGGCTATGCCTTTGCGGCTCTTATTGTGCCTGCCTATGTGGTTATCTCACTTATCTTCTGCCGTGGCAAAGAAGGGTAGATGACTGCAGGAAGCCGTACAGGGTACTACTGTGAAGTGTAGTGCGAAATAGAGGACCATTCTGCGGGCTGGTGTACCGCCTATAAACCCGGCGGCACCCTGCCTATGCCATATCGGCTTATCGGGGGCGGTCTCTCTCTGCTTCTGCCGGGCTGACTCGTTTGGGCGGTCTCCCTCTGCTTCTGCCCGATCGGCTTATTGAGGGTGGTCTCGCTCCGGGTTGTGATCACTATCGACAGAGGCCTGGATTTTTACCGACTCATGATGCAGCAACTTCATAAACGCCTCGGTGAAAGGGATGTCGAGACCTGCACTCCTGCCATGAGCAACCCGCGACCTGGCTATATCGAGCCAGCGCTCTATCTGCACTATCGAGATGTTATGGCGCCTCTTATACTCTCCCATACGGGCGGCTATCTCCATACGGGCAGATATCAGCTCTATTAACTGATAGTCTATGGAGTCTACCTGATCTCTAAGCCCCTGCAACATATCGTAAGGAGACCTGCCGCTCACGCCACTCCACCCCGCCATCAATCTGTCCATAAGAGATGAAAATGCAACCGGTGTAAGCTGCTGCCGCCTGTCGCTAAGTGCCCTATCGGGATCATGATGCACCTCTACCATAAATCCGTCCATACCGATCTTCAAGGCCCTTTCTGCCACCTCCGGCACAAGCGAGGCCTCTCCTGCCAGATGGCTCGGATCAGATATAATCGAAATATGAGGAAAACGGTCCCGTATCCCCAGCGGAACCTCCCATTTAGCCATATTCCTGTATCTGCTGCGCCCAAAGGGAGAGAACCCCCTGTGCACTGCCGCCAGACGGGATATACCTGCGCCGTAAACTCTCTCTATGGCTCCCGACCAGAGATCGATATCGGGAGTAAGGGGGTTTTTTACCATGACAGCACGACCGGTACCCCTTAGTGCCTCTGCTATCTCATCTACAGAGAAGGGGTTGCTTACCGTTCTTGACCCGATCCAGAATATATCTGCCACCCCACTCTCTATAGCCTCCTCTACATGCCCTGGTGTACCTGCCTCGATGGCTACAATCATCCCGGTCTCCTCCTTCACCCTTGCAAGCCAACCGAGGGCCTCCGAACCCATTCCCGAAAATGAGGAGGGACGGGAACGGGGCTTCCACACACCGGCGCGGAAGATATGGCATCTTCCGTCCGATGCGAGCGCCCTGGCTGTGTCAACAACCTGCTCTTCGCTCTCGGCACTGCACGGACCGGCGATTATTACGGGATATCCGGTTCCTTCAAACCAATTTTCAATAGCAACTATATCATCCATTGCAACAAAAGAGAAATAATCGGCTACCTGAGCCCCGAAGTTATTTTGGCAACGGTCTTGAAAGAGTTGAAGAACTCCTTGCCTATCACTCTTATAACGGTGTATGTGGGAATTGCGAGTATCATGCCTGCCACTCCGGCAAAGCTCCCGGCTGCCAGAATTACTATGAATATCTCAAGCGGATGTGCGCTGACGCTGCTGGCAAATATGAAGGGCTGGAAAACTATGTTGTCAACAACCTGAGTAATCATGATTACCAGAACCATACCGATTATCATGGGACCAATAAAGTCATATGAGCCGGAATCGAGATTGGTGGCAACACCTATTATGATTCCTATTGCACCTCCAAGCCAGGGGCCGACATAGGGTATTACATTCAGAATTCCGATTATAAGGCCTATGGTAACAGCCTGTTGAAACCCAAGCCCCACTATGGTCATTCCGATAGAGATAAGGGTGGCCACACACATACTCTGCGCTATGATACCTATGAAGTATCGCATAAGCAGGCGCTTGATGGACGAGAGCGCACGGCGTGCACCTCCTTCATATTTATCAGGCACCCACATCATTATAGATTCATAGAAGAGCTTCTCGTCTTTGAGAAAGAAGAAGCTGATAAAGGTAATTGCAAAAATGGCTACCGCCAGATTGCCAAGTGCCGATATTATTGACTGAAGGAAATTCTGCACAAAATCGGGGTTGAGAATATCGGCTATCTTCTCATTGATAAACTTCATAACCGAGAACTGCTGCTCCTCCTCTCCCCCTACAGCGGCAGCAAGCTCTTCGAGCCTCTCAACCGGGGCGCTCACAAAACTGGCAAGCACCTCAGGCTCTACGGCAGAAAGCCTTACTATCTGGCTGTTTACAAGTGGAACAAATATGATAAGAAAGAGGAATATCAGACCCCAGATAATCAATATGGTAACTATTGCACTAAGGGCCCTGGGCATATGGAAACGACGGAAATGGACTCTGTTGAGCAGATCTACCAGAGGCCTGCCAACAAGCGACAGTACTCCGGAAACAAGTATGTATACCACAATATTGCGGAAGAACCAGAATGCGTAGAAGAGCAAGGCAAATCCGATAAAAACCAGCACATTCCGTATTGTGATATTCATTTCGACGGTTATTAACTGCAGCCTGACCCTCCGTTACAGCTGCTAACAGCGACACGACGGAGGAGAATTCATAGCAAATATAGGAAAAAGAGATGGGGAATGTGGTGATTTCCGGTATGACCGGGTTTTTTCTTTCCAGCCTATTAGGGGAGAACTGCCAATGAGGTAGTGCCTCTCTCTCATGCTCGCTTCACAACCCGTAATAAGAGAAGCGACGCATTATGCATGATCACAACACAACACTTACTGGTTGTGAGCGCTGCGAGCTGCACCAGCAGCGAGCCCCATGCCCTATGCCTGCGAGCGCAGCGAGCAGAGGCGGCACCAGCCGCCTTTTTTTTTTTACCGAATACGGAATACCGAACACCGCGGCAGCTCAGCTGCCGACCGGCGAGCGCTAGCGAGCACTTCTCTACGCTCTACGCTGCGAGCTGCACCAGCAGCGAGCACCACGCCCCACGCCCCATGCCCTATGCCCTATGCCCTATGCGTGCGAGCGACAGCGAGCACCATGCCCTATGCCCTATGCCCTATGCGTGCGAGCGCAGCGAGCAGAGGCGGCACCAGCAGCGAGTCTATTGACTACACTGCTTTTGCCTTGTCCCAAATTTTGGCTTTCTGCCTTTGCTTGACCAAAAAGTGGGCTTCCACCTTTTTTGCTTGGAC